>NZ_FXBS01000006.1:1200000-1500000 GCF_900178005.1 Tuberibacillus sp. Marseille-P3662
CAAGGTCACTTCATCACTATGAAACGAATAAGCGTCTTTCATTAAAAATTCACGCCCACGTAACAAGCCGAAACGTGGACGGCGTTCGTCACGATATTTGGCTTGAATTTGATAAAGGGTCATCGGCAACTTTTTGTAGCTATTCAAAAAATCGCGCGTTAAGCTTGTAATTAATTCTTCGTGTGTCGCTCCTAACGCGAAATCTCGCCCATGCCGATCTTTAAGCCGCATGAGTTCAGGCCCATAGACATCCCAACGTCCTGTCTCATGCCACAGTTCCGCAGGTTGAATCGCCGGCATCAGCAGTTCCTGAGCACCGGTACGATTCATTTCCTCACGAATGATGGCTTGAATTTTTTGTAACACTTTGTGACCGAGCGGCAAGTAAGAATAGATACCTGCAGCATTTTGGCGAATAAATCCTGCCCTGTATAAGTACCGGTGGCTGGCACAATCAGCATCAGCCGGATTTTCTTTCATTGTAGGTATAAATAGTTGACTTTGCTTCATCAACAACCCCCCTCCATTAATCCATCATGAAGATTCTCTGAATGTCATTCCATGTTACGACAATCATTAATAACATTAACAAGGCAAACCCGACAAAATGGGCAAGGGTTTCCTTTTGCGGATCGACAGGTTTACCCCGAATCCCTTCAAATATAAGGAATAACAAGCGTCCGCCATCTAAAGCCGGCAGCGGCAGAAGATTAATAATAGCGAGGTTAATACTCAAAAGGCCTGCCCAATTTAAGACAAATAAGAGCCCTTGATCAACTGCCTGGCCTGTCATATTATAGATACCAACCGGTCCGGCTAAGCTATCAAGCCCGATAGCGCCCGTTACTAATTGTTTAAGTGCATCTAACTCAAGTTTAATAAAATTAAATGTTTGGAAAACGCCGTGTTGGATCGATCCCACAAATGACTTTTCGTAAAATGCCGTCACGCCAATATAACCACTATCCGGTTGTTTCGGGCGCTCGTCAGGTGTGAGTTGAACATCCTGCGTCTGACCATTTCTTGCAATAGTCACATTAAGACGATCACCAGGATGTTTTGAAATCGTTGTTGCCATTTCATTCCAACCGTCGACAGGCTCATCATTAATCTGCTTCACAACATCCCCATGTTCGAGTCCTGCTTTGGCGGCCGGGGTATCTCCTTGAACCTGACCAATCTTAGCTTGATCGGAAGGAATACCTTGTAACATAAAGTAAACGATTAATACAACCAAGGCTAAAATAAAGTTCATAAAGGGGCCAGCAAGTATAGCAAGAAACCGATCAAACACTGATTTCGAACCAAATTGCCGGTCCAACGGAGCAATTTGATAACCTTGTTCATCCATGACATATTCTGCTTTACGATCTAATTCATAGGTTTCCGAACCACTGACTTCATCTTCGTAGCCGCGAATGATCAAGTCACCTTCCAAATCCGCATGATCTACAATCACTGCTTTGGCTTCTGGATGTTTTTCCAGATGGTTGATATATATTTTGGTGACTTGACCAAAATTATTAAATGTCAAACCGACCCGCTGCCCCGGCTTAATTTCAACAATCTCTGGATCTTCACCAGCCATTCGGACAAACCCGCCAATAGGCAATAACCTTAGGGTATAGACGGTTTCCTTCTTCTTGATCGAGAATAACTTAGGTCCGAATCCAATCGCAAATTCACGGCATAAGATCCCGGCTCGTTTGGCTAAAATCAAATGACCAAATTCATGAATAGAAACAAGCACTCCAAATATAATTACAACAGCTATAAACGTATCCAACGCGACCACCTCACATGCTCATTCACTTTGAACTATACTAACCATTATGTGTCAATACATCTTCCGTTAACCGTCTTGTTTCCTGGTCGATCGCTAAGACCGTGTCAAGATCTGGACGGTCCACCTGATCATGCTTGTCCAAAATGTCACTGACAACCTGTTCAATCCCTAAAAAGGAAAGATTGCCATTTAAAAAGTGTTGAACCGCTACTTCATTCGCCGCATTCAAAACTGTCGGCATACTGCCACCTGCTTGCCCAGCTTCAAAGGCCAGTTTTAAACTATAGAAACGGTCATAATCAACGGGCAAGAAATTTAATGTCCCAACTTCCCATAAGTTTAACCTGTTTGCCTCTGGATGTTCAAGCCGGTGTGGATATGTTAAGGCATATTGGATCGGTCCTTTCATGTCTGGATGCCCTAACTCAGCGATCACACTTCTATCAATATATTCAACAAGTGAATGAACAATGCTTTCTTTATGTATCACCACATCAATTTTCTCATACGGCATATCAAAAAGCCAATGCGCCTCAATGACTTCGAGACCTTTATTCATCATCGTTGCTGAATCAACTGTAATTTTGGCTCCCATCGACCAATTGGGGTGATTCAAAGCATTTTCGACCGTCACACCAGCTAACTCATTCCGGCTATAGTCACGAAAACTGCCGCCGGATGCTGTTAGAATAATGCGATCAATGTCTTTGGTAGACTCACCGTTCATGGATTGAAAGATAGCCGAATGTTCACTATCAACCGGAATTAAATTAACGTTATGTTTTTTGACTAATTCCATAACAAGGTGGCCAGCTGTGACTAATGTTTCTTTATTCGCCAAAGCAATATCTTTTCCTGCTTTAATCGCTTCAACAGTGGGAATTAAACCGATACTCCCAAGTACAGCGTTAACAACGATGTCATGATCAGGATCACAGGCCGCGGTAACAATCCCTTCCATCCCCGTAACCAACTGCGTTCGGGGCGGCACGAGATGTTGTAGCTTGTCTTTGGTAGATTCATCTTTCACGGCAACGACTTTGGGTTGGAATTCTTTGATACAGGGCAAGGCTATCTCAATATTTTCACCGAAGGCCATCGCATTCAAACGAAACTGATCCGGATGTTGGCGGATGACTTCTAATGTCTGAGTACCGACGGAACCGGTAGCCCCTAATAATCCAATTGACTTCATAGTTGACCTCCCACTGTCAGATAACACCAATAATATGAAGAGCTGGTAAAACAAACAACAGACTGTCAAATCTATCTAGTAAACCGCCATGACCTGGCAAGATTTTGCCTGAATCTTTGACATCAAGATAACGTTTCAAAGCCGATTCAGCTAGATCACCCATCTGTCCAAACACGGCAACGATTAAAGCAACAATATAAATCATGATTGAGGAATGGAGAATGTCAAACTCAACCCATTGCTGAAATAAGAAAGCGACAACCAACGCCACGATGATTCCGCCCAGTGACCCCTCTATTGTTTTATTCGGACTAATGGACGGGGCCAGTTTGTTTTTACCCATCTTCTTACCGATAAAATAAGCGCCACTATCTGTTGCCCATATTAAAATCAAAACAAATAGGATAAGAAGCAGACTTTCGTGACGCATATTGACGAGAAGCCCGAACCCATATCCTGTATAAAATACAGCAAAGAACGTATAAGCGACATGATCAACATGAAACCGGTTATGGCTAATAAAAGAATAGATTAATAATAATACAGCTGTCACCGAAAGCAAAGGACTTATATTCATGGGATCCATTAAGTCATGATTAACTAAAAATAGCACACTTAATATGCCTAACATCGACGGTAGTTCCTGAGCCCTTATATTTTTCATAAACATAAATTCAGTAAAAATTATGGCGGCAATGAGCATGGCAAGAAGTGTAAAAGCCCATGAACCATACCACAGGACTAACAAAAATAAAGCACCGGCAATGACACCGGTAAGAATCCTTTCTTTCATAGCGGCCTCCTAATTATTCACACTGCCGAAACGTCGATGTCTTCTGGCAAAATGAGCGATCGCTTCCCCAAGATGCTCTTCAGTAAAATCAGGCCAGAGAACATCCGTAAACCATAACTCGGTATAGGCAAGTTGCCACAATAGAAAATTGCTTAACCGGATTTCACCGCTCGTCCGGATCAGCAAATCAGGATCGGGATACTGTTTCGTCAACAAATAGCTGGATATAATGCTTTCATCAATATCATTAACAGTTAATTGATCCGCCTGAACATCAGAAATTATTTGCTTAACAGCATCAGTAAGTTCGTGGCGGCTCCCATAATTTAAAGCGAAGTTGAGAATCATACCATCGTTCTCGCTCGTCCGACTAATCGCGGTTTCGATCGCTTTGACTGTACCGCGAGGCAACTGCTGTGCATCACCCATGACTTCAACTCTAACATTGTTTTCGATTAATTCTTCTAAATAGGATGTTAAAAACTGTTCAGGTAATTTCATTAAAAAATCAACTTCTGTTTTGGGACGTTTCCAATTTTCTGTTGAAAACGCATAAAGAGTCAATACCTGAACGCCTAGGCGATCGCTTTCCCGAACCATTTTTTTGACAACATCCATACCTTCTTTATGACCAGCGATCCGGGGTAATCCCCGTTTCTTTGCCCAACGCCCGTTCCCGTCCATGATGATGGCGATATGTGAAGGAATTTGTGTGCTGTCAAAAAGATGGGATGCATCATTTTCTTTTTTAGAACCACGTAAATTGAATTTGTTGAGCATACCCGTTCCTCCATTGCCTAGTCCGACAGATTGCAGCCGTTATGTCTATATGTTGAATACCGAAAAACCCTCATGGAAGAGGGTTTGTTCTGCCAATAACTTAGACTTCCTTAATCTCATTTTCCTTGCTTTGAGCAATCTTGTCAATTTCATTGACGTACTCATCTGTCACTTTTTGCACATCTTCTGTCGCACGACGCAAATCATCTTCAGTAATATCACCATTTTTTTCATCTTTTTTTAGGGTATCATTGGCATCTCTGCGAATGTTGCGAACGGACACTTTCGCATCTTCGGTATATTTTCCAACTTGCTTTACCAAATCTTTGCGTCGTTCTTCAGTTAGAGCGGGAATGTTAATGCGAATCACATTACCATCGCTGGATGGGGTCAAACCAAGGTCAGCTTTCAAAATGGCCTTTTCCATTTCACCAATGGCTGATTTATCAAAAGGTTGGATAACGAGTAATCTTGCTTCTGGTGCCGATACATTAGCAAGTTGATTGAGAGGTGTTGGGGCACCGTAATATAGAACTTGAACCTTGTCCAAAATAGCAGGATTAGCTCGTCCAGCACGAATCGTGGCTAGATCCTGCTTAAATGTATTCACTGCTTTTTTCATCCGTTCTTTCGTTTCATTGATTACTTCATCAGACATTTTTATGTTTCCCCCTTATAGTGGTTCCGATTTGTTCACCTTGAATCACACGTTTGATATTCCCTTGTTCAATGATCGAAAAGACAATGAGCGGAATGTCATTATCCATGCATAATGAGGAAGCTGTAGAATCCATCACCTGTAAGTCTTCGCTTAAAACGTCCATATAAGATAATCTGGTGTATTTCTTAGCGGTATCATCCAAAGACGGATCGGCATTGTAGACGCCATCAACATTATTCTTAGCCATGAGAATCACTTCAGCTTCAATTTCCGCTGCTCTTAATGCCGCTGTCGTATCCGTCGAAAAGTAAGGATTACCCGTCCCGGCAGCAAAAATAACAACGCGTTTCTTTTCTAAATGACGAATCGCTTTACGTCGAATATAAGGTTCAGCAACTTGCCGCATTTCAATCGACGTTTGGACGCGAGTCTCCACATCAATGGTTTCAAGGGCATCTTGTAGGGCTAAGGCGTTCATACATGTCCCGAGCATCCCCATATAATCTGCCGTTGCCCGGTCCATGCCCATTTCGCTGCCGACCTTGCCACGCCATATATTGCCGGCACCAACAATGACAGCAACCTCTACATCCAATTCTACTATTTCTTTAACTTGTCCGGCAATAGACTCAATGACTTTAGGGTCAATACCATAACCAGCATCACCCCTCAAGGCTTCACCGCTTAGTTTGAGAACGACCCGCTGGTAATCTGCACTGGCTGTCATGATTTCACCTTCCGCTTAGATATGTCTTTTTAAAAAAGAGGACACACAAAAAAGTGTCCTCTAAACCCCACAGGATGTGGGTCCGTTCAACATTTGTCACAGCTGAACTTCCTTGACATGGAGCTACAGCTATTACTTTTTCATTTGTTGTTCCACTTCTTCAGCGAAATTGTCTTCCCGTTTTTCAAGACCTTCGCCGACTTCATAGCGAACGAAACTTTTTAGGGTTGCGCCTTTGCTTTCAAGGTATTTTTTCACTTTTTGATCAGGATCTTTCACAAAATCTTGTTCTAGAAGGCAAATTTCTTGATAGAACTTGTTCAAACGACCTTGAACCATTTTCTCAACAATATGTTCCGGCTTACCCTCATTAGACGCCTGCTGTTTCAAGACATCACGTTCGTGCGCCACCTCTTCTTCGGGAACGTCTTCACGAGAGGTGTATCTTGGGTTAACAGCAGCCGCATGCATGGCAATATCCTTAGCTGCTTCTTCATCATTTCCATCAATATGGGATAAAACAGCAATCCGTCCTCCCATGTGTGTATAAGCACCAAAAGATTCGTTGTCCGTTTTTTCGACAACTTCAAAGCGGCGCAATGAAATTTTCTCTCCGATTTTGGAAATTACTTCATTAATATGTTCTGAAACAGGTTTGCCGACATTTGGAACCTCTAATGCCAAAGCGTCTTCAACCGTTGCCGGTTTATGATTTAATATAACATCGGCGATTTGATCAATTAATTGAGTAAATTGATCGTTCTTAGCGACAAAGTCCGTTTCCGCATTAACTTCCACAATAACGGCTTCATTGCCATCCACTTTGATTTGTGCCAAACCTTCTGCTGCCACACGATCTGCTTTTTTAGCGGCTTTGGCCATTCCTTTTTCACGCAAAAGATCAACGGCTTGTTCCATATCCCCGTCCGCTTCAGTTAGCGCCTTTTTGCAATCCATCATACCTGCGCCCGTTGTCTCACGCAGTTCTTTGACCATCTTTGCATTAATAGCCATGATAATGTCCTCCTTGTATTATGTAGTTTTAACACATTCGCAACGAACTAGAACATCATTATGTTCTTATTTTTTGCATGTATTCATATAATAGATACGACGTTCATATGTTTAGGGAAGTCAGTTGTAATAAGGAAGCTCGGCTATAATTATAATTATAATAAGGAAGTTCGACTAAATGCGCCACGTCCTATGGCAACGTCGAACTGACTCGCGTCCTGCGAGCCCACGTCCTATGGCAACGTCGAACTGACTCGCGTCCTGCGAGCCCACGTCCTGTGGCAGCGTCGAACTAACTCACTTCCTGTAAGCCTAAAGCCCAAAAAGGTGATAAGGGTCATACGGCCCTTATCACCCAGATGATTCCCTTATTCTTCGGTTGTTGTCACTTCTTCAGGAACTTCGGTATCGACTTCAGCTTCGGCAACTTCTTCACCTTGATTAGCTTCAAGAACAGCGTCGGCCACTTTGCCTGTCAAGAGTTTGACAGCACGAATCGCATCATCGTTACCTGGAATCAAGTAATCGACTTCGTCTGGGTCGCAGTTAGTGTCAACAATAGCGATAATCGGAATGCCTAATTTGCGTGCTTCAGCAATTGCAATCCGCTCTTTACGAGGATCGATAACAAATAGAGCATCTGGAAGACGATCCATACCTTTAATACCGCCTAGGAATTTTTCCAAGCGATCTTTCTCTTTTTGAAGACCGAAGACTTCTTTTTTCGGAAGCACTTCAAAGGTGCCATCCTCTTCCATTTTTTCAATATCTTTTAAACGTTGGATCCGTTTGCGAATCGTACGGAAGTTTGTTAACGTTCCGCCCAACCAACGTTGGTTAACGAAATACATACCGGAACGCTCAGCTTCAGCTTTCACAGTGTCTTGGGCTTGCTTTTTTGTCCCGACGAACAAAATTTTGCCGCCGTCAGCAACCGTATCTTTGACAAAGTTGAATGTTTCTTCAACCTTTTTAACGGTTTTTTGCAAATCAATAATGTAGATACCGTTTCTTTCCGTGAAAATGTAAGGTTTCATTTTCGGGTTCCAACGGCGTGTTTGGTGACCGAAATGGACACCGGATTCGAGCAATTGTTTCATTGAAATAACTGCCATGCGTACTTTCCTCCTAAATAATGGTTTTAATTCCTCCGCTCACAGCATCTTTGCCCAAAACTGTACGCTAAAAAGGTACAGCACCTTTTGGACAAATTAGCGAGCGTGTGTATTCACACCAAAAGTTAATATACCATATCCATTGTTATAAAACAAGAATGAATTACATTTTCTTATGGAGCTTTAATAATAGTTCGATTTCACCCGCACCTTTATTAAGTTGTTTCGCGATTTCGATGGGGCTGTAACCTTGTTCTTGTAGATATAAGGCTTGAGCCGTCACGGACGGCGACGGTTCCTCCTCAATCTCCGCAACCGGTGGCATCCAAACGGTCTCTTCTTGCCCGTTTTGCTCAGTCACAGGTGAGGACGTTTCTTCAAAATAGGATGACTCATTCTCTTCATTCGGGGAACTGTCTTCTGACATCTTCTCGATTAATCGGTCATTTTCAGCACGAATATCTGCAAGGTAAGATTGAAGTAATTCATCGACTTCACGCTTCATATTATCGGAATTCAATGCCTTTCGCTCTCGAATATGAAGGTATAATAAAATAATGATAAAAAACGTGACAATATGTAAAAACATACTTATACCTAATAGAATGCCTGTCATGTTAACAACCTCAGTTCACTCAGTTTAACGAACGGTGCGACAACTCATGCGTCATTAATTCTTTTAATTTCAGTAGGGCTTTCGAATGGATTTGTGAAATGCGCGACGTTGACAAATCCAAGACACGTCCGATTTCTGTTAATGTCAATTCTTCATTATAAAACAGCGATACCACCAATTGTTCGTTCCTGTTCAATGACTGGATCATTTGCCCGATATCCTGGTAAATCTCTTGTTCTATTACATTGTCATCAGGACGTTTTTGATCTTGATCCTCAATCACATGAGCAAAACTTTCATTTTGGTCATCATCGTGGAAAGCTTCATCAATGGATAGAATGTGTGCACGCATGTCACCGGCAATTGTATCCAGTACATCATTCAGCGGCAGGCCCAATTCCTCAGCGACCTCTTCTGTTGTAACACTGCGCATGCAAGCCTGTTCCAACCGACTAAAGGCCGATTCGATTTGTTTACTGCGCTCCCGCATCGTTCGCGGCATCCAGTCTTCCTTACGGAGCCCATCCAATATCGCCCCTTTCACTCGAAATGAGGCATATGTATCAAACTGTAAGTCACGGGAGGTATCAAATTTTAGCAAAGCGTCATATAACCCCATCATGCCGTGACTATGCAACTCACTATCATCTATCTTTTTTGGCAAACCAACACTGATTCTTTGCACATGATAGTGAACCAATGGTTGGTAGAGGACCAATAATTCGTTAACCGCTTCTTCGTCTTCCTCATTAAACCACCGCTGCCATAACTCGGTTTCATGCATGGTCCGTTTCACCACCAGGATCCTCCTCCCTTACATCAGTGAATCATAGGCGTCGCTCAACATGATTGATAGAATAAACATGCAGTACCTGAGTGACTGGATTGAACTGGACCGTTCGACCTTTGTCCCCGCCAACATCACAAGCGATAAGCGGTATCTGTGCGTCCGTTAATTGTTGCTTTACCGCGGTGATATTCCGAGAACCGATGCTGACCGGCCCTAGTCCGTTGATTGATCTAAACATTTCTGCTCCACCAGCAAATTTGGCCTTTAATGCTCGGTGAGAAGCCCCTTTCATTCGAAGCAATCGAATCAGCTCTGATACAGCTGTATCGGCGAATTTTCCAGGTGGTACGTCCGGATGTTTAGCCATCGAGCTGTCCGGTAACATAATATGGGCAAGCCCTGACCAAGGACAATCAGGTTGATAAATAACCAATCCAATACACGAACCCAATCCAATCGTCTTTAAGCCGGCCGGAGCTTTAGCAATTTGTATATCGGAAATTCCTACTCTGATGACCTCATTCATCAGCTGCTCCGAATAGTGCCAACAGGGGTTGGATATGCCCGGGGGAAGGTAGAAAAACAATATTCCCCTGTAATTGTGTATCTGTTCCTGCATCACATAAAACGGTATCAACATAAAGGGCGTCATTATCATATAAAGCAATTTCAAGCAGACCTTCATTCAATATGGCTATCGCTTGATCGACTATGAATTGGGGCGGCGTCAATTTTAACTGGATCCCTGCAAAATCGGATAAAGCGGTCAAATAAGAACCGGCCAAAATGTTACTAATTTCAGATATTGCTGAAGATACCATGTCATAGACCGCCGTCTGATCACTTCCGCCACCATTAGTAAAGGGTGATGCCTCAATTAACCGGTGGGCATCATCCGCTGAAAAAAAAGTGAAAATTTGCCCTTCTAACCGCCCCGTAACATTGAAACGAACGGCCGTCACCTCTTGATCAGTTATTTTTTTTAAGTTGATATCGGATATAGGAATCACCTCTGCTGCTGGCATTTGCATACGAATGGTCTTACCGAATAAATGCGATAATGCGGTCGCAGCATGGGCACTAGCGATGCTTCCAATTTCTTTAATAACATCAAGCTGCCAATCATTTAATTGTTTTAACATGTCGTTTAGGTCGCCTTTATCTCTTTGAGCGCTTCGGCCTCTTCTTTATTTAACACCTTCGACAAATTCAACAAAACGAGCAGGTCATCGCCCTTTTTAGCCACGCCGGAAATATACTCTAATTCCAAACCTCCGGCAATATCAGGTGTCGCATCGACCGTCTCAGGATTAATATCCAACACTTCACGCGCTTCATCAACGATTAACCCAGCCATCACTTCGCCAACATTAACAATCATGAT
The DNA here is from genome assembly GCF_900178005.1 of Tuberibacillus sp. Marseille-P3662. Taxonomy (NCBI): domain Bacteria; kingdom Bacillati; phylum Bacillota; class Bacilli; order Caryophanales; family Sporolactobacillaceae; genus Tuberibacillus; species Tuberibacillus sp. Marseille-P3662. Next base: position 1,210,862 of record NZ_FXBS01000006.1, read on the forward strand.
CCGGGTATGACGGGTCGGCTCAGCTTGTTCCATATTAAACTGCTGTTTCAAATCAATCACAGGGACAATGATGCCTCGTAAATTCATGACGCCGACAACAAAGTCCGGCGCATTCGGAACTCTTGTCATTTCTTGCATCTTTTCTATAGACAATACTTGCGTCACCCAGACGCCATAACGAATATCATTTAAGGAAAAAATGATCACCTTTTCCGATGATTCACTCATATAAAAACAACTCCTTTTTAATAATCACTTCAAACGGTGCTTCATGTTAAATTAATGAATGGACATCCAAGATTAAGGCCACATGACCATCGCCTAAAATCGTCGCACCTGAGATACCAGGAATAGCTCCAAGATAGTTGCCAAGCGATTTAAGGACCACTTCCTGTTGGCCAGTTAATTGCCGAACAGCAAGCGCCGCTGTTTTCGTCCCTTTTTGAATCACCACAATAGGTATGTCTTCATTGTCATCTGCCGAACGGATAGTCTTTAAGCTGTCATGAAGATCAATATAAGGAATGACATGATCACGGTGCTCAATTAACGTTTGGCCGTGCATCACATGAATATCATCTTTATGGACAACGGCTGTTTCCAATATCGATCGCAGCGGAATCGCATAGGTTTCATCAGCTACCTGAACAAGCAAAACCTTCATAATCGACAATGTCAGTGGCAATTGGATCCTAAAAGTGGTGCCTTGTTCAGGAACAGAATCGACATCGACTGTGCCACCCAATGATTCAATCGTGCTTTTCACAACATCAAGACCTACACCGCGTCCCGAAAGATCTGAGACTTTGTCAGCGGTACTAAAACCAGGTTGGAACATGAGTAGGAACACTTCCGAATCAGATAATTGCTCCGCTTTTGTTTCGGTCACCAGCCCATTTTCCACAGCCTTTTTTACAACCTTATCCCGATTGATACCAGCACCATCATCGGTAATTTCAATAAAAACATGATTACCGCTATGATAGGCCGTTAAATGAATGTGGCCAACGTCAGGCTTGCCTTTGCTCACTCGTGTATCTGGTTGTTCAATGCCATGATCCATGGAATTCCTTAATAAATGAACAAGCGGATCACCGATTTCATCAACGAGTGTACGATCAAGTTCCGTTTCAGCTCCGGACATCTCAAGTTTGATTTTTTTACCTAATTCCTTTGCGGTAGACCGTACCATACGCGGAAAACGTTGGAACACGTGATCAACAGGAACCATTCGCAAATTTAGAATGACCTCCTGCATATGGTCAGAGATTCTGGAAACACGCGTCACAGTATCATCGAGTTCTTGATCATTTATCCGATCAGCTAATGATTCCAACCGTGATTTATCAATCACAAATTCCTCAAACATATTCATGAGCTGTTCCAATTTATCAATGCTGACGCGGATCGATTGATGACCTTGTTTTTTCGGCCGCTTCGTTTCCTTCTCCGTTTGTTGGCTGTTACTTGGGGATGGCGCCGGTTCAGCTTGTTGATCGGGTTGCTGGACATGTTCCTGTGTCGAGACTAAATCCTCTGATGATATAGTCTTAAGCTTGACGTCGCTGACCTCTGAAACTTGGTAAATGCTATCTTCAATCGACTGGCTATCCGCTTCAGTAACAAGGGTGATATAAAAACGACCAGGAAACTCCCCTTGTTCGAGTTGTTCAGCGGGGGGATCAGACTGAATAATATCGGCTTGATCCCCAACAGTATCAAAAACCATATAGGCCCGAACGGCTCTTAATTGACAACTTTCACTTAACTCAACCGTCATTTGATAGACGGCCAGACCTCCGTCTAGCGCTTGCTTGATCACATTTTTTTCGTAATCATTGTAATCATTCTGAGCGGCGTCTGTTTCTTGACCTTCACTTGCGGACGTTTCTCCGCCCTCTTTGATTTGCGACAAAGCCGTTACCGTCGCAGTAACATCTTCATCAGCCTCTGTTCCGCCGCTTGCAATCTGTTCAACCATATCCTCAAGTTGATCCACACTTTGAAACAAGACATCCATCACAGCATCATTAACATGACGCTCTCCATTTCGGATAACATCAAGTAGATTTTCCATTTCATGCGTTAATTTTGCTAGATTTACGAACTCCATAGAACCAGCCATACCTTTTAATGTATGGGCTGAACGAAAGATTTCCCCAACAATCGAGACATCTGATGGCGCTTGCTCTAATTGAAGCATATATTGATTTAGACTTTGTAAATGTTCTCGGCTTTCATCTAAAAACATATCAAGATATTGATTCATTTCCATTCCCATATCCCCTTTCAACCCAACGTGTAATAGTTTGGCCTATGCTTTCTATCGGAACAATGTCATCGGCAAGGCCCGCATCAATAATCGCTTTGGGCATGCCATAAATGGTGGCAGTCGTTTCTGATTCAGCTATCGCATGATGCCGGAGACGATCTTTGATCAGTCGGATACCTTCCAAGCCATCATGCCCCATCCCTGTTAAAGTGACAGTCAATACATTAACGCCAGTAAGATGGGCGATGGATTGCAGCAAAATATTATAAGAAGGCCTTAAGCCTTTGATAGGTGGCTCCTGGTTAATAATGATCCTGCGATCTCCATCCTGTCCCGCCTCCAAAGTCATATGCTTATCTCCTGGCGCAATGTAGGCCATCCCATTGCTCATTTTTTCTCCATCGATCGCTTCTTTGACTTGAATAGCCGATATAGCATTCAAACGTTCAGCAAGCGCCTTAGTAAAATACATAGGCATATGTTGAACAATCAACAAAGGTGCACCCAGCTCCTTGGGTAATAACGGAATGACTTGCTGTAAGGCTCTTGGCCCGCCCGTGGATGTTCCGACACAAACGATCGGTAATAGTTTGTTTGGATTCATGATTCACTCTCACGCTTAAAGATTTGCTTCATTTTTTTCATAAAATGATCATGTTGCATATCACTCTCATTTGCACCATCAATGTAAGTTGCAGCGATCCGCCGTAAACGGATCGATACATCAGCTTTTGGCTGTCCAAGCATAAACGGACAGTGATTTTTCGAGGCGTCCCGAATAACGCGGTCATTTGGCAAATAGCCGAGATAGTCGAGCTTTTTATTTAAAAACCTCTGAGACACTCCCGAAAGTTTTCGCCAAGCAGCCCAAGCGTCACGCTCACGATCCGCTCGATTAATTAAACACCGAACTGACATCAACGGGTGATGATGATGGAGTGATTTAAGGGTAGCATAAGCATTTGTTAAGGATGATGGCTCAGTCGTTGTCACTAGAAAAACATCACAAGCCGATTGGATGAAACGGATCCATTCATCATTCATCCCCGCGCCTAAATCGAAAATAATCGTATCATAATGATTCTTCAATACTGATAGCTGCCCTAAAAGATAGTCTAATTTTTCATTTGTTAATTGAAATAATTCCGATAAACCACTACCGCCACTGATAAAAGCTGGACCATCTGGATAGTGCATAGTAATATCCTGAATCGACCACTGCCTATGAATCATATCGACAATCGTATGCCGCTGATGAACACCTAATAGCATATCAATATTCCCCGTGCCGACATCCAAATCAATAATCACAATCTTTTTACCAGCTTGTATTAAAGCTGTGGCAAAATTAATGGACACCATCGATTTACCAACGCCGCCTTTACCGCTTAAGATCGCAATCACTTTTGGGCTTTTTACTGGCTGTCCCGTCATTTTCAGCCGCAAATTTTCAGCTTGATCAACCATATAATAAATCCTCCATTACATGATTGATAAAAGCCGATTGATCCGCTAGTTGCCAATCATCTGGGACATCTTGCCCGTTTGTAAAATAGGCGATATCCATCGGACATTGATTGACGACATTTAACAGCGCTGATGGAGATTGAGTCTCATCCATTTTGGTCATGATTAATTGGGAAACAGGGACATCTTGAAACTGATGAATAACCGCGATTTGATCCTCAGATTTGGCGGCAGCACTTAATACTAAAAATGTCTCCATGTTTCTAGAGAAAGGGATCATCGTTTTTAACTGATTAATGGTTTGCGACAATTGATAATTGCCGCCAGCAGTGTCGACAATCACGACATCCTTATCTTCATGTTTGGTTAAAGCTTGGTTAAAATCTTCAGATGAATAAGCGACTTCGACTGGTACATTTAAGATTTTCGCATACGTCTTTAACTGCTCGATGGCGGCAATTCGGTAAGTATCTGTAGTGATGAAAGCCACAGAATGTTGCTCATTTAAAACCGCATGAGAAGCGAGCTTGGCCGCTGTTGTTGTCTTACCAACACCCGTTGGACCAACAAGGTTGATGACGCCTGTCTTTTGTATATCAGTTCCAAACGTAATATTTGCTAATTTTTGCTCCAGTCCCGTTTTTATTATGCTTTCAATCGCGTTTTTATCAATCTGTTCATCGCTCACATACCAGTGCTTAATCAATGGACGGCATAAATCATGGGCAATATCGGGCCGAAGCCCTTTAGTGATCATATGTTCATAAACAGAAGCAATCGGGGGCGGGTACACATCCATACGCTGCCCTGGTTCGTTATGTTCGTTTTTAGATAATGACACATTTCTACGTTCATGTAAGGGTTTCGTCCCTTGACGAACGGTCGGTTTTCGCTCTGGATAGGCAGGTTCATCATCAATGGCTGCCACAACCTCCACGGCCGGTGATTTAATCAAATTGAACCAGCGGCGCTTGTGCGTCTTCTTGGTAAATAGGATCACAGCATCTGATCCCAGCTCACGCTTAACTTTTTGCATTGCTTCATTCATTGTTGGTGCAATAAATTTTTTCATGTTCACGCAGCAGCCACCACCCCGACACTTTGGACTTCAATCGACGGTTCCAACTCGTTATAAGATAAGATGTGAATATGTGGTAAATACTTTTCAGTTAATTGTTTAACATGATGACGGATGGCCGGTGAACATAGCAAGACAGGCTCACCTTCATAATCCACCCACTTTTCAGCTTGTCCGGCGATTTGTTGTAAAATATTTTCCGTCACTTGCGGATCAAGCGCAAGGAATTGACCCTGTTCCGTTCTTTGCACAGATTGAGCCATGGTTTCTTCGAGTCCAGGATCAAGGGTCATCACTGTCAGCTTGTTACCCTCTTGGACAAACTGACGGGTTATTTGCCGGGACAGACCTTGCCGAACATACTCAGTGAGCAAATCCGTATCCCGAGTCATGACCGCATGATCAGCTAATACCTCGAAAATCACCGGTAAATTACGAATGGAAACATGCTCTCGTAAAAGACGTTTCAATACTTTTTGGACATCCCCAACATTGAGCGGTTCAGGGGTGACTTCCTCGACAAGTGTCGGATATGACTCTTGTAAATGATCAATAAGTTGCTTCGTTTCTTGTCTACCCAGCAACTCATAAGCATGATGCTTTAATGTTTCCGTCATATGTGTCGACACGACCGATGGTGGATCAACTACTGTATAACCAGAGGTTTCGGCACGTTCCTTAACATCTTCAGCAATCCATAACGCCGGGAGACCAAATGCCGGTTCCACCGTTTCAATGCCTTGAATTTGTTCATCTTCAACACCCGGACTCATGGCCAAATAATGATCAAGCAGCAACTCCCCTTCTGCAGCCACATTTCCTTTGACCTTCAGCCTATAAGCGTTGGGTTCCAATTGAATATTATCCCGGATGCGGACGACAGGGATGACGACACCTAGATCCACGGCCAGCTGCCGGCGAATCATCACAATCCGGTCAAGTAAATCACCGCCTTGATCAGCATCGGCTAACGGAACGAGGGCGTAACCAAATTCGAATTCAATTGGATCCATTTGCAATAAATCCACAACATTGTCCGGATTTCGAATCGCCTCTTCATCGATATCCGGCTCCTCTGTATCCGTTGTCTCATCATCTGTCTGTTGCTCTTGCTGACGTAAGACATATCCCGTTACAATCAAAATCAAAGCAATCGGCAGGGTGATCAAAAAACCAATTGGTGTAAATCCAAGTAAAATGATGACACCACCAGCAATAAACAGCATATTCGGGTAAGCCAGTAGTTGCTTAGAAATATCTTGACCCAGATTGCCGTCGGATGCGGCTCTAGTAACGACAATTCCTGTTGCTGTGGAGATTAAGAGCGCCGGGATCTGGCTTACAAGGCCATCACCTACCGTCAGCAAGGTAAATTTTTGGCTGGATTCAGCAAATGTTAAACCAAGCTGAATCATCCCAATCACCATGCCCACGATAAGATTAATAATGACAATCACAATGCCGGCGATGGCATCCCCTTTCACAAACTTACTGGCACCGTCCATTGCTCCGTGGAAGTCAGCCTCCTGTTCTACTTTATCTCGCCTGGCTTTGGCCTGCTGCTCATTAATTAAACCAGCATTAAGGTCGGCATCAATACTCATCTGTTTACCTGGCATCGCATCAAGCGTAAACCGGGCGGCCACTTCAGAGACCCGTTCTGATCCTTTGGTGATGACGATAAATTGAATCACAATCAGAATAAGAAAGACGACCAGACCAACAAGTGGATTCCCGCCCACGACGAAGTTACCAAATGTATCAATAACGGCACCGGCATTGCCTTTGCCAAGAATCGACCGGGTTGTTGACACATTAAGTCCGAGACGAAACAACGTGAGTAATAATAATAGAGATGGAAAAATCGAAAATTGCAGCGGCTCATTCATGTTCATCGCAACCAATAATGTAACCAAAGCTAATGCGATGTTCACGATAATCAAGAGTGATAGGATAAACGGCGGAAGCGGTATAATGAGCATAAAAACGATCATAATAACTCCAAATAAAACCACTAAATCCCTAGCCTTCATGCTCCAACCCCCTTTCCATTAGATCTTGCCTTGCATTTTATAAACATAAGCCAAAACTTCCGCAACCGCTTTGAAAAAATCTTCAGGAACCGCGTCACCCATTTCAAGCTGATGATACAGTCCACGTGCTAATGTCCGCTTCTCCACAGTTGCCACCTGATGCCTGCGAGCGGTGTCTTTGATCTTTAAAGCAAGATAATCAGCGCCCTTGGCCACAATGATAGGCGCATCCATGCTGTCTTCTTGATACTTCAATGCAACAGCATAATGAGTTGGATTCGTAATGACGACGTCTGCATCAGGGATTTCTTGCATCATTCGCTGCGAAGACATTTGCTGTTGTTTTTCTTTGATCTTGGATTTAATTTGCGGATCGCCTTCCATTTTTTTATGTTCATCTTTCACATCTTTCTTTGACATTTTAATATTTTTTTCATGGTCATATTTTTGATAAACATAATCTAATATAGATAAAAACAAGAGTAGAATTGAGGCAGCCAATCCTAATTGAATCGTGATATCACCAATCAATTGAACACCAGCACGAATGGACTCTTTAGGCAGCATGAATAACTCCGCCTTATTGATCCATATCACAATAAAGGCTGTCAAACCAATGGCCACGATTTTAAGTAGAGCCTTCAACATTTCGACAATTGCTCTAACGGAATAAATACGTTTAATCCCTTTTAATGGGTTAATCCGTTCCCATTTAAAGCTCATAGACTCAGTCGAAAATAAAAATCCGAATTGGACCAAATTAGACACCAAACTACAAACAACGCCTAATATAAAAAAGGGAGCTAGTATCTTCGCTGTTTCAATGAAATAGTGACGCATGATCACTTCTAAAGTGCCTTCATCTAATTCCGGCATCCGCATAGTAGAAGAAAATGTATCGGTCATTAACTGACTGATACCTCGACCGGCAAACGGAATCGCAATTAAAAACAGCAGGAACATGCCAAACAAACCAATGGCCGTGTTCACATCCGAGCTTTTAGGAACTTGACCTTTTTTTCGAGAGTCCTCCCGTTTCTTCGGTGTAGCCTCTTCTGTCTTTTCCTCATCAGCAAAGAATTGTAAGTTAAGTTGTAAATAAAGAGGATCCATGCTTAACTCCCCAGCAGCATCATAAAATTCTTCATGATTTGTGTCATTAATTCAAATATGTAACGAAACACCGACACGTAGATTGGAATAACAATAAGTAGCACCATCATGCTGACCAAAATTTTGAGCGGCAAACCCACAACAAATACATTCACTTGCGGAACGGTTCTTGCAATAACACCAAGCGCAACATCGACTAAAAAAATACAGCCAACTATGGGTAGAGCGATTTGGAAAGCAATCAAAAACATTTTGACAAACACTTGAACGACAAAGCGAGCTAATTCACCGCTTTCAACCGCTATCCCTACTTGATCCACAGGTATGAGTTCAAAACTATAAAAAATACCATTCAGAAGCATATGATGTGCATTAACCGCCAGTAAAAATAATAGAATAAGAACGTATAAGAACCGCCCTGTTAATGGAATACGATTACCTGTCTGCGGATCAACAATACTTGCAAAGGCAAATCCCATTTGCAAATCAATAAATATCCCGGCCACTTGGACACTATAAACGATCATCGCGGCGATAAAACCAAGTGATAGACCGACCATCGTTTCTTTCAACACCAGCATTAAAAAGTTATGGTTGATCACCGTTATGTCAGGCTGGATCGTCAATGTCATCAAGATGGCCAAAACAGCAGCTAACGCAAGTTTGAATCGTCCCGGCACCGTATGGTAAGAAAAAAGCGGAGCTACCATCAGAAAACTTGCCAATCGCACCAATACAAGCAGGAATACGGGAAAAGTATCGATTAATGCCATATCAACTTGTAAACTGGTTCAAATTTTGAAATAGATCCTGTGTAAAGGTCAGCATATGTGACAGCATCCAGGGCCCAAAAAAGACAACCGCAATCATGACCGCGATAATTTTGGGTATGAAGGCCAGCGTTTGTTCCTGAATTTGTGTCGTTGCTTGAAAGATACTCACCAGTAAGCCAACCACAAGGGCGACAATCATAAGTGGACCGGCTACGAGTAAAATCGTGGTTACGCCCTGTTCAGCCAGCGACACGATAAAATTTGCACTCAACCCTTTTCACCTTCTTCAAGAAAAACTTGTAAGTAATGATTCAACGATCAGATACCAACCATCAACCATGATAAATAGCAAAACCTTAAACGGAAGTGAGATCATCACAGGTGGGAGCATCATCATTCCCATCGACATCAAAATACTTGAGACGACCATATCAATGATCAAAAACGGCACAAAAATCATAAAACCCATCTGAAACGCCGTCTTTAATTCGCTGATGACAAATGCGGGAATCAATGCCATCATCGGAACCGCCTTAATTGAATCCGGCTGCTCATATTCCCCATAATCCAAGAACAATTGTAGATCCTTCTCTCGTGTCTCATCGGCCATGAACCGTTTCAATGGTTGCTCCGCCCGATCCAAGGCTTGTTCTTGACTAATATCTCCGTCTAAATAAGGCTGCAACGCTTCGCTCTGAACATCAGATAACACCGGACTCATGATAAAAAAAGTCAAGAACAACGCCAGACCAATCAGCACTTGATTCGGCGGCATCTGTTGGGTGGCAAGAGACGTTCTTACAAACGATAGGACAATCACGATTCGGGTAAATGATGTCATCAATACCAATATCGCCGGTGCGAGTGATAAAATTGTTAATAGCAGCAATAATTTTAATGTCGTGGCGACGTCACCGGGCTGTTGGGATAAAACGTCAGTAGGAATACCGGGTAACACACTATCCATCATCATGATCCTTCCGCTTGGTTTCTCTTAGCCGCCTGCTTCTGTCTTCAGAGATGTTCTTCAACTCCTCCGAAAGCTTATGAGTAAAAGATGGACGGTTCCTTGACTTATATGATTGCTGTTGTCTAAATCGCTCCCGCACCCACTTTTGTACACTATGGCCATGACCTTCTGTAGGGGCCTCTGATTGCAGCAGTTGGCTTAGCTGGTCAGCATCATCAATGGCCTTTAACAATGTAATATCCTCGCCAACCCCGACAACTAAGACTTCATCTGCAATCTTGACCAACTGGACCGATCGGTTAGCTCCCAGAGCAACACCGCCAAGATTGTCCAATTGTTTAGAAGTTTGAAATCCTTTTTTTCTCTTTAATAAAAATCGATAAATCCCATAAATTAATAGCAAAACGATCATTAGTGAACCCATGAGTTTAAAAAAACTGACGAATGTATTGGGCTCTTGCTTAAGCTCGGTTGATGATTTTTGCTGTTGATCAGGGTTATCAGGCTGCTTATCCGGTCCTTGATTTTGGTTGTCTAGAAAATCGGCAACGGAGCCCCCATCTGCCGCCGAGACGGCAGGCCCCGTTATGATGCCGATAAAGCCAAGTAAAAATAAGGCCGCGAGCAGTTTCCGGGTCATAATAACGACACCTTCCCGTAGTTCCATCTATGAATCTAAAGTTTTGTTAATAGCTTCCAATACTCTATCAGCTTGAAAAGGTTTAACGATAAAGTCTTTAGCACCGGCCTGGATCGCATCAATGACCATGGCCTGCTGTCCCATTGCGGAACACATGATGATTTTGGCTTCGGGATCAATCTCTTTGATCTTCTTCAAACTCTCGATCCCATCCATTTCTGGCATCGTGATATCTAGTGTCACGAGGTCGGGTTTGACCTCCTGATATTGTTCGACGGCCTCTGCTCCATTCGTCGCTTCCCCGACAACTTCAAAACCATTCTTCGTCAAAATATCTTTAACCATCATCCTCATAAATGCAGCGTCATCAACAACTAATATACGAGCTCCCATTAGCTCATCCCCCTATTTAAATATTTATTTTAATGAGTGAATACGGTCATATTGATTTAAAATTTCCGTCACTCTAACACCAAAATTCTCATCAATCACAACAACTTCACCCTTGGCAACCGGTTTGTCATTGACGAGGATATCCACAGGTTCACCGGCGAGTTTATCTAACTCAACAATCGACCCAGGGCTGAGATTAAGCACATCCCTTATCGTTTGCTTGGTTCGTCCAAGTTCAACCGTTACTTTCAACGGCACATCCATCAATAAGTTCAAATTTTGCTGACCCTGCGAAACCTGAGGGGCTTCATCAAAGTTACTAAAAGCGACTGATTGCACATCCTGAGCTTGTCTCTGGTTTGGCTCAGATTCAGGTGCTGTTTGTCCTGGAGTTTTATGATCCTGACGTTGGGTGGTAACGTCTGTTTCATCACCGGGATGGACATCAGAGTCATTTGAATCTTCACTCATCTCGGCGTTTTTATCCTGAGTAATCAATAGATTCACAAGGCCTTTGGCAAATTCCAGTGGTATCAATTGCATAATGTCCGAATCGACCAATTGCCCAATTTTAAGATTGAAAGACACTTTAACCATGAGGGATTCCTCAGGCAACAAATATGTCCCTTCATCCTTAACCACATCCATCAGATCGATTTTCGGTGGTGAAATATCGACACGACGGTTAAAGATGGTTGACATCGATGTCGCTGCTGAACCCATCATTTGATTCATGGCTTCTTCAACAGCGCTAAGATGAATATCATTCATCTCTTCGGAAGGCTGTGACCCATCACCTCCTAACATCAAATCAGCAATCACACTGGCATCCTGAGTCTTGATAACCAGCACATTCGTCCCTTCAAATCCTTCTGTGTAAACAACTTTTACCGAAACATAAGGAATAGGGAATTCTTCCTGTAAGTGACTCTTATGAACCAATGAAATCGATGGTGTAGTAATTTCAACTTTTTGATTCAATAGAGATGATAGAGCTGTTGCTGAATTACCAAAAGCAATATTACCAATTTCACCCATGGTATCTATTTCGACCGAATCGACATAGTCATGCAGCTGTATCTCTTCATTATTATTAGATGGCTGCGGGGAATCGGCCTGATCACCTTCATGATCTCCCGTTTGACCCAATAAAGCGTCAATTTCTTCTTGTGAAAGCATGCCATCATCACTCATGCTCCTCACCCTCCTTATCTAAATGCCCAAGTATTTGAACGGCCACATGTTGTTTCTTTTTGCCTGGTTGGGCCGTGAATTTCGATAGTGAACCGACATCCACGGTTACAGGGTCATCAATCGTTTGATCAAGCCGAACGACATCACCAACCGATAACTCAAGAACGTCAGAAAATGATAAAGTGGTATCCCCTAACAATGCTGTCATGGAGATATTTGCCGATTTCACCTTTTGCTCAAGCGCATGAATATCTCCCTCAGAAGGAGCTTTCTTCTTTTCATCATTCATCCAATAATGCATAGATAGTTTTTGAATAATCGGCTCAAGGACGACATGCGGCAGACAAAGATTGATCATGCCGCTTTCCTCACCAATAGTTACAGATAGTGAAATGACAACCACAGTCTCATTCGGTGACACCATTTGCAAAAACTGGGCATTAACCTCAAAGTCTTTCATTATCGGTTCCATCTCTATGATGGAACCCCAAGCATCGCGAAAAGGTGACAGGGTTTTAGCAAACAACTGAGAAATCAACTGGGTTTCAATATCTGTTAATTTATCAATCTTATTCATCCCGTGCCCCATGCCACCAAGAACCCGATCCATCATGGCATAAGCAATATTAGGGTTGACTTCAAATAACATTCGACCTTTTAATGGCGGAGCCTCAAATATATTCAGCACTGTCATGCTCGGGATAGAACGAATAAATTCTTCGTAAGGCATTTGATTGACTGAAGCCACGGAAATTTCAACGTAAGTCCGCATTTGTGCCGAAAAATGAGTCGTTAATAGCCGGGCGTAATTCTCATGAATACGCGTTAAGCTGCGAATCTGATCTTTAGAAAAGCGCAAGGCTCGTTTGAAGTCGTAGGGTTTACCTTCTTTACTATCTTCATCTTTTTTCAACTCTTCCGCGTCCATTTCACCTGTAGAGATCGCGGAAAGAAGTGCATCAATTTCGTTCTGCGACAGAACGTCTGCCATCTTTCACACCTCGCTTTCCTCCATCGTCAGCTCACCTATTGGACAAGTTTCTTAGTTATGAAGACATGATCGACTTTACCTTGATTCAAGTATTCATTAATCGCTTGTTTGACATCACCCTCAAACGCATTGATGCCTTTTTTTCCTTGAATATGTTTGGCTTCCATATCCGCTAGAAGCGAGATGATTGTATTCTTGACTCGGAATTGCCTTTTTTTAAGCTCATTTTTTGCATCTTCGCTCGTTACTTGAATACTAAGAGCAATTTTGATAAATTGATCATTTTTTAAATTAGTCGTCATTTCGTCCATTTTAACCAGCTGCTTGTCCACAATCTCATCAATAGACGGTTGTTCGGACGTTTTATTATGCGTCCTATATTGCAGATAAAAATAACCTGAAATGATGAATACTGTTAATAAGAGCAAGATAACGATGGTTCGGTTGAGCCATTTGGATTTAAACATCTTTCGCCTCTCCTTCTGGCACAAACATATGAGCTGAAGCAAGGTGCTTAAAACATTGATTGATTAAGCCAATCACATCACTTTCACGCTCTTTAACCACGACCTTTTTACCACTTTTAAGGGTGATCGTAGTATCAGGTAGTGATTCAACTTGTTCAATAAAAAAAGCATTGAGTGCGAACATTCGCCCATTTAACCTCGTCAGTGAAATCATTAATTAAGGCGGAGGGGTTCCCCCCACCTTCCCCCCTTTTACATCTAGCGTTTTAAATTCACAAGCTCCTGAAGCACTTTGTCAGATGTTGAAATGACACGCGCATTGGCTTGAAAACCGCGTTGAGCCGTAATCATTTCTGTAAATTCATTCGCCAAATCAACATTTGACATCTCCAACGCCCCGGCCACAATGGAGCCGCCATCGCCACCTGCTGTAGCCAAAATTGGCTCCCCGGAGTTACTTGTGTTTTTATAAAGGTTACCGCCTGCTTTCTCAAGTCCCCCTGGATTATTGAACTTGTACATCTGCACTTGACCAACCGTTTGCACATCACCATTGGTCAAAACCGCATTGATATTTCCCGATGAACCAATACTGAAACTATTAACCTTTGGCACATCCCCGATCACATCCGCCGTCGTCGGTTGATTTCTAACAGTAAGTCCATCGAAATTCAAATTTTCTTCATTAATGTTCATCGATGTGCCACTAATATTAATATCAAACGACTGGTTGCCCCCTGGAATATCAACACTTTTAACCGATCCATCTTTATTTAAGGTGATGGTTCCAGCTGGATCAGGTGTCACTTCATCACCTTGCGAAGAAAGATTGAAATTCAGTTTCTTTAAATACTCGTCCCCATCATCATTCGTTCCAAGAGCTTCATTACCAGGCACTTGAACATTTAAATGGGCGGTGTGCTGAGCCCCGTTTTCATCAATAACAGTCATTTCTGTTGATAGATTGTCACCAGAGTCATTTAGCTTACTGGCATCAAAATTGCCCGCGAGTTGAATAGAGTCGGTTGAGGGTTTGTGAATGCTCGTATCGTTGATCTGTAGAGCACTTGATTCATTATTGAGGTTCCCTGTTTCAGGATTAATCTGGTAACCCTGAACTTGCATCCCTTCCGAATTGACCAAGTTACCGTTACTGTCTAAATAAAAATTTCCCGCTCTTGTATAATAAGATTGGTTGCCGTCATTCACCTGGAAAAAGCCGTCGCCGGATATAGCTAAGTCAAGATTACGACCGGTTGTCTGCAAACTCCCTTGCGTTTGGAGATTATCAATACTCCCCATCGTCGACCCTAGTCCAACTTGTTTTGGGTTCACACCGCCACGGTCAAAGGTCGGTGCGCTTGCTCCTGAGATCTGCTGACTCACGAGATCTTTGAAAGTGACCCTGCCTTTCTTATAACCATAGGTATTAACATTAGCAATGTTATTACCTATCACATCAAGTTTCGTTTGAAAGTTCTTCAAACCGCCAATAGCGGAATACATTGAGCGTAGCATTGCTTGTCCTCCTCTAAATTACGTTTCACCGCTTCAAGTCAGTCCACGGCATTAGGCCCCCTGAATAGGTCCAGCCTATTGATCAATCATTATGGCTCCATCTATGTTCGTGAAAATGTGGGCATCTGTCTCATCCCTGCCCATCGCAGTAATCACCGTATCATTTTTAACACTGACAACCAGCGCTGCTTGGTGGGTCATCACTAATGAATCCGATATACCCTTTGTCCGAGCTTCATTGACTTTTTCATTAATTTTATGCCAACCTGCTTCGGAAATCTGAATGTTCCGTTCCGACAAACGCTTGGCAGCATGTTTGCTGATTTTTAACCTATCATGGGCTTGAACCTCATTTGCCAACACATTCTGAAATGATGACCGAGATGATATGGTCTGCTGAGATGTCGATGACGGTTGATGACTCGGGTATAAATGATGCGTTTGGATCGGCTTCATCATTCTTCTGATTGACCTTCTTGTTCAGTGTGATCGGCAATTTTTATCACCTGAGAAGTTGGGATGACATCGCCTGCGCGTGTGACATACTTCATGGAACCTTCCTGAAATTGAATAGCTTTAACGACTCCACTGCGCTGTTCAACCTCATCCTCATCAGAACCCATGTTCCAAGTAATTTCCTTACCAATCACTTTGGATTGTCTTCCCAATTGAGACGAACTCTGTGAATCTACAAATGTTTTGAGCATATTTGTCATATTGGTCGTCTGTTCCAATGAACTAAAAGTTGCCATCTGTGAAATAAAAGCTTTATCTTTCATCGGTTCTAACGGATTCTGAGTTTTTAACTGGGTAATCAAGATTTTTAAAAAATCATCTTTACCTAACGACTTATCCTGCTGTTGTTTTTGCGGTTGCTTATTTGTTAATAAAAGCGATGGATCAATGTTCATGTCTCATGACCTCTTTCTCTAGCCAATCTAAAAAGGGGGTATCGTCATCATGGTTATCGGCATTGTCTTCATCAAAAGCATCATTGAATGAATGTCCCTGTTCCTCTTCTGATTGTTGTCCTGATGGTTGTCCCGATTGCTGCCCATCTTGTCCTTGTTGATCAGATTCCGATGAGTGGGGGGCCAACTGGATATCAAGACGTTGTACATTTAATTGTTGGCCTTGAAACGCTTGTTTTAACTGATGCACCTGTGATTGTAGTATGTCTTTCGCTGCTGCTGTATGGGCAGCGATTTTGGCATGCATGCCGTCAACGTCTTTAACAATCGTGACATCCAAACGCCCAAGCTGGTCCGGAATCAATTTAATAGTGAATTGCTGTTTGCCATGATTGGTGAACGTTAACTGACCTTTGGATGTTAAATGATCAATTTTCTGGATGATTTGTTGCTGTATACTATTTTTGGACGTTTGCTCATTTGTTTGATGCCAGATCAATTGTTGCATTTTATCCATAGTTCCTGATTGAAAACTGGTGTCAGTCTGGGTCACCGGAGCAGCTTTAACATTTGAAAACTTCGGCTGTGTCGTCTGAAGTATCGATGGCAGCATGGTTGTTTGCTGCTTTACATCAGGCAGGGACTGTGCTCGTTGGTATCCGGTACGCCGAGATTTGTCCATTTTTGGTAATTGATCTAGCAGAGCGGTGAGTCGATTCTGGAACTCCTTCGTGAGACTCTGGTTAGGCTGCCGGTGCGACATTGACATGGATGACTGAATGTCATTATGTAAGGTTGATAACACGTTAACCCATTGCTGTTTTTGACTGGATCCCGATAACATCCCTTGCTGTTTCATTTGATCCAGCCATTGTATGACAGCTTGAATTTGATCACTAAGGTGTTCCATTGACCCAGTGTGGTCCTCTGAATGCTTCTCATCCTTATTTATCAGCTTTATCTGTTGGTCCAACGTTTCACTAATGTTGTTTAATAATGATTTGAGTTCCTTAAGGAGATCTTGAAGCGATCCATTGACGCCTGCCGAATTCTTATCCCCCTTAAGATAAGATGAAAATGGGACAGATTGACCACCTTGTGCTTGACCTGTTCGCGCCTGTGGTTTAATAAGACTTTTAGCATTCATCGCGGAAAGAAACGACGCTGCTGTCATAACTTTATCACCTCCCTCTACAATCAATCTTACTTTGTTAACTTCACCTCCCGGCTAAAATAATACAGTAGTGCTTAGCGAAGCGGGGAAGGACGCCCTTTCAGGTATGACATCAGTGACTATTGATTTTGTGTTTGCTCGTCTTTCCATTGATTCACATCCAAAAGCGAGGTTAGCGCCGCCGCTTCTTCGGCTGTCATATTTTCCAAAATCGACGCCTTCACATCGTTACTTAACACATTTAAATACTCTGCAGCTTTGTTATGATCCATTTTTGCTAGTATGGCTGCTGCCTTGCCCGGTTCCATGTTTTCATATGTGTCCGTAATCACGTTAAATTTAGCCTGTTGATCAGACTCAGTCTGCTTAAGCTGCTTTTTATCTTGTTTTAACGACTGATTTTGTTTTTCCCATTGCTCATTTTTGGTTTGAGCTTGAGTCAACTGTTGCTCTAATTGTTTAATCTGTTTGGATTTCTGCTTAACTTCCTCTTGCAACCTCTCGAACTCAGCTGACGAAGGGGTTGCGGAAGTATCATTTTCTGCGAGAGCACCAACAACCGGTACCTGATTTGCCCATGATGTCATCGTACTTGTCGGTTCATAACCTAAAACTTTCAACACCATCCACGTAACGGTGCTAGCGAACATTAAGGCAATGATCACGACCAACAATAACTTTAAAATTTTTAATGCGAATGATGGTTTCCGCGGTGAATCTTCCATGGTTTTTCACCTACTGTCTTAGAAATTGTTGCTGAGCGGTTTCATCCATTTTTCGGTTGTCGCTCTTCTTCTCAGCTTCTGAATATTGAAGCCACTGCTTGTGTCTGTGTTTTTCATACTTCTTTACTTCTTGTGATTGCTCAACTAATTGCTGATTCGCCGCCTCTAGTGCTTGCTTTTTCTGTTGATACTGGTTTTGAATATCCGCGATAAGATGGTCAATATGTTTTAATTGCTGTTGAATATCCATAATAGATCCTGCAGGTATCCGCTCCGCCAATTCCGAACTTAACTTGTCCTGAATATGTTCTTTTCGTTTTAACAAATCGACAAGTTTTTGTCCCACAGCTTCCAGTTGCTCATAGAGTTGTTGGTACTCACTTTCCATCATTTGTTGTTTATCATAGTTAAGCTTAAGCAAGCGATTGAATTGATACACAAATGGCATTTTAGTCGCCTCCAAACACATCCGTTAGTTCTTTTACAGCCTCTGAAAATGAGATGGCGTCTAAATGATCTTGCTGCAAAAATGATTGGATTTTGGGATAAAAGGCGATCGCCTGATCCACTTCAGGCGAGCTTCCTTTTTGATAGGCACCTATATTGATAAGATCCTCTGATTCCACATATTTTGCTAGCCGTCGTCTTAAATTCTGCGCCGCCTGCTGTTGTTCCGCTGGAACGATTTTTGTCATTAAACGGCTGATACTTTTGAGTACATTAATAGCTGGATAACGTCCTTGCTCAGCAATGTCACGATCTAACACAATATGACCGTCTAAAATGCCGCGGGCTGTATCAGCGATAGGCTCGTCCAAGTCATCACCATCGACAAGCACTGTGTAAAAAGCCGTGATCGAACCGTTACTATCCGTTCCTGCACGCTCAAGCAATTGCGGCATCAAAGCAAACACAGAGGGTGGATAACCTTTCGTTGTTGGCGGTTCTCCTGTTGCCAAACCAATTTCTCTCTGGGCCATAGCCACTCTTGTTAATGAATCCATCATTAACATGACGTCCATCCCTTGATCACGGAAATATTCAGCAATGGCCGTGGCGGTGAGTGCACCTCTGATTCGACTCAGAGGAGATTCATCACTGGTTGCGGCCACGATGATCGATCGCTTCAAACCCGTATCACCTAGTTCGTTTTCCACAAATTCCCTGACTTCACGGCCACGTTCTCCGACTAAAGCAATAACATTAATATCAGCCGTCGTGTTTTTGGCGATCATGCCCATCAGGGTACTTTTTCCGACCCCGCTACCGGCAAAAATGCCAACACGCTGTCCTTTACCGATCGTTAACAACCCATCAATAGATCGTACGCCGACCGACAAAGGCTCCGTAATGGCGGGACGTTCGAGCGGATTCGGGGGTTGTCTATCCGTCGAGAACGGCACCAACCCCGAAACATCATCCGTTGACAGCCACGGTTGTCCTATGCTGTTTAACACTTTACCGATCAACGCTGTCCCAATATCGATGGCCAGTGGCCGACCGGTTGACTCAACCCAACTTCCTGATGCGATGCCGTCCGTTTTCGCATAAGGCATCAATAACAAATGTTCATCATGAAAACCAACGACTTCGGCCCTAATTTTCGCGCCCGTTTCTGGAATATGTATGTAACATAGATCGCCTGTAGATGCGGGAGGACCTTTTGATTCAATTAACATCCCGACGACCCTAGTAATTCTGCCATACCGATTAAATGGATCCATTCGATCAATCTGGTCAATACAGTCAATCGCTGTTTTCATAGGATGACTCCATTAAAGTTAGTAATTGAGTTTTTAAATTACTTAATTGTGTATCTAAACCAGCAGAAATTTTTCCAAACGCTGTTTCCAGTTCACACTGACCTTTGACTAACTGATCATCAGGGTACACCAGAACGCGGCCTCCTTGTGTCACTTCGGTTAATGCGTCTTTGATGGCCACTGTTTGTCCATAATCATCAGGAGCAACGGTCAATTTGATTGTGTCGTACTCTTTGGTTTCTTTGATAACCGTCTGCAAGAATGCTTGCCACCGATCCGTTGACTCATTGAGCACATCACCTAATATCTTTTCAGCTAGTTTCACAGCGATCTGCACAATATCAACTTCTGCTTGATCCAAATAGTCGGCGTAATCTTGTTCCATACGCTCAACCATTGCTTGAGCCAATTTCACTTGTGCTTGATAATCATCAAGCGCTTGTTGTTCCCCCTGCTGATAGCCTTGGTCATAGCCTTTTTGTTTTGCTTGTTCCTGCCGTTGGTCACACTGACGGTCGTGCTCTTGCTTGTCCTGTTCAAGCTGGTTTTGGAAAGCCTCATATTCATCCGCGATTTGCTGCTTCATGCTTTGGTGTTGATCCTGCAACATGCGAAGCTCGTTCGCCAACTGCTGTTTTTGCCGTTCATCGTGATCAGCCATAGAGGCTTCCGGTGACTGTAGGTTCAAGATGCTGTTCAGTTGCTTAACGTTACCTGAGGTGCTGGCTTGTTTGATAATTTTAGACGACAATGTCATCACTTCCACCCCTGGCAATGACGATTTCTCCTGTTTCTTCCAAGCGACGAATGATGGAAACAATCCGTGTCTGCGCCTCTTCTACATCACGCAAACGAACAGGTCCCATAAATTCTGTCTCTTCTTTTAAAGTGGCCGCCATCCGCTCTGACATATTTTTATAGATAACGCCTTTAACATCATCGCTGGCCGACTTAAGAGCCAACATAAGATCCTCATTGTCAACATCGCGGATGACTCGCTGAATCGCCCGGTCATCCAGGGCAACAAGGTCTTCAAAGACAAACATACGTTTTTTGATGTCTTCCGCTAGCTCTGGATCTTGGACGGATAAGGATTCCAAAATCGTTTTTTCCGTCGAACGATCTACACCGTTCAACACTTCTACAACTGCACCAAGTCCACCGGCTTGAGTGTAATCTTGCGTCATTGTTGAGGACAGCTTTTGTTCTAAAATCCGTTCAACTTCATTCACAATTTCGGGGGATGTCCGATCCATGACAGCAATCCGTCTAGCAATATCTCCTTGAACATCTTGAGGTAAGGCCGACAAGATTTGTCCCGATTGCTCACTATTAAGATAGGAAAGCACAAGGGCGATCGTTTGCGGGTGTTCATGTTGAATAAAATTCAAAATCTGATTGGCATCCATTTTCCGCATAAAGTCGAAAGGTTTAACTTGCAATGTTGAGGTTAACCGGTTAATTACCTCAGAAGCACTTTCACTTCCCAAAGCCTTTTCAAGTACTTCTTTGGCATAACCAATGCCACCTTGTGTGATATATTCCTGACCAAGAGCCAGCTGATAAAATTGATTCATCACTTCCTGCTTGGCATCTTTATCTATCTTTCTGACATTGGCCATTTCTAATGTCAGTTGTTCAACTTCTTCATCGGATAGATATTGGTACACACTAGCAGCGACGTCAGAGCCGAGAGCAATCATCAAAATGGCTGCCTTTTGTTTACTGTTCATATCTGCTCGCATGTTGACCCTCCCTATTCCTCATTCAACCAGGTTCTTAGAAGTTTAGCGAAATCATCGGGATGGTTTTCGGCAATGGCCGCTAATTGATCTCGCTGCTTATGATCTTCCCGACTAATTTCAGGTGATTGGTCCTCCTGTTCTTGCCAGTCACTTTCATCCTTGACTACGGTATCTTCTTTTTCAAAAGTTTGCCGGCGTCTTCTAAACAAAAGGAACAGCAAAACCAAAATAATAGCGACTAAAGCAGCACTGGCAATATATAGCCAGATCGGCGTCCCGCCATTATTCTCCGGTTCAGGTTGCTCTGTTTTGCCATTGAGCTCCCCAACGCTCACAACTGATTTATCTGCAATTTCTTGATCCGTTAGGTTTGCACCGCCATCTTCGTTAAGATTAGTTCGAATAATTGTACCAAGGATTTTTTGAATGTCTTGGACGTTTTTTTGTGGCAGCGAACCCGGATTATCAGATTCAGGCGGTTCCACCATGACTTGGATGGCCATATCTTTCAGCTCATAGGGACTTTTGGTAATATCCTTATGGATTCTGTTAAATTCATTATTAATACGTTTTTCAACGTGCTTATAAGACCCATCATCGTCTTCGGTTGTTGCCGACTGGTTCGATGGGATATTACTTTCCTCTCCTGTAACTTGACCAGCTGCACCGGTGCCTGTATAAGTCTCAGTTACACTTTCGGCTGATACTTGAAGACCCTTCATCGCTTCTTTGTCAACTGGCTCGACTAATTCTTGCGTTTGTTTTTCTTTAGTAAAGTCGATGTCTGTTGATACATTAACCAGCACCTTATCACGCCCCATCATCGTCCCTAACATTTGTTGGACACGACGGCGGATATTTTGCTCGATGCCTTGTTTGACTTCTTGATTTTGTTGATAAGTTGAGAATGTACTTGTTGATTGCTGCTTTTTCTTGTCATAGTAGTTAAAAAACTGGTCCATTATGACGATATTATCTTCAGGAAGGTTAGGAACACTCTTGGATACAAGACGAAACAAGCCGTTAACCTTTGCTTGATCCAGTTGTGTGCCCCCTTCCAAATTTAAAACGATGGAAGCTGAAGCGGCTTTCTGTTTTTCATCACTAACCCAAACACTTTTTTTAGGTAAATTAATCATGACATCGGCGGACTGAACACCGTCAATATTTGATACCAGCGAGGACAGCTCGTTTTGCACCGCCGCACGTTCCGTGACATCAAATTGCTTATCCGTCATGCCGAACCCGGCATTTTCCCCAAAGAACGAGTAATCGATAGAACCGCTTTTTGGAATGCCTTCTGCGGCTAAATCGACTTTTAAATCATTGACGTTAGACTCGGGAACCTTAATCGTTGTTCCACCGTCAGTCACTTTATAAGAGATGCCTTTGCTCTGTAAATTTTCTTTAATTTGGCCGGCTTCGGAAGGTGATAACTCTTTATATAAAGGAACAAATGTCGTATAGCTGCTCACGGCAATGACAATGAACAAAATAAGAATGAAAGCTGAAATTGCTGCAACAATACTGATCCGTTTCTTCTTTGTCATACCTTCCCAAAACTTTTTTATGGATGACCAAACCTTTATCAATCGTTCTTTCATACCCTTCCCCCAAAAAACACACAAATCTTTAGATACTAGATTTGCATTCTCATAATCTCACGATAAGCATTCACTGCTTTATTTCTAACATTAACTGTCGTTTGCAACATAACTTCCGATTTTTGCATCTTAATCATGACATTATGTAAGTTATCAGCTTGACCTTGAGCCAAATCAGTAATCGCTTGTTCAGCGCTATTCTGTGACTGATTCACGTTTTGAATCGCCTGCTGCAACTGATGCCCAAAAGCTTTTCCAGCCTGAGCCGCTGATGGATGATTTTGCTGTCCTGGACGAACATTGGACTGAACGTTCGCTAGATTGACGAATTCACTCATCTAAGCCCCCCAATCATTTGCCGATTTTCAGTGCATTGATTAACTGATTCTTATTAGCATTCAATACCGTCACATTAGCCTCATAAGATCGAGACGCACTGACTAAGTCAACCATTTCTTTTAACGGATCAACATTAGGCATTTGTACATAACCGTCATCATTTGCATCAGGGTGATCCGGTTGGTAAACCATTTTAAAAGGCGTTTCGTCTTGGACAACACCATTGACTTGAACTCCCCCTGATGAGGTCGAGTGCTTAGCATCATTCAAGTGTTCGGAAAAACTCATTTTAATCGGCGAAGTTGTTACCATTTTGCGACGATAGGGCTGCCACTCGCCATCGATTTTTTCTGCTCTTGTTGTATTAGCATTCGCCATATTAGCGGAAGTGACATCCATACGAAGACGTTGCGTCGTTAATGCCGATCCTGATATGTTAACGCCGGTAAAAACCCCCAATATTATTGCACTCCCTTCACAACAGCTTTAAGGGTTCGAAAGTCGTGATTCATAGCATTAACAAATGCTTGATATTCCGTCTGACTTTTAGCTAACCGCGTCATTTCGCGATCCACGTCCACGTTATTGCCATTATTTTGAATAGTCGTCTGCTGATTGTTAACCACTCGGCTATTGCCTGTACCATCAAACGGAACATGTTCCGTTTGCGTACGATGGGCTTGAATTCCTGCTTTCAAAGCATCTCGAAATTCAACATGTTTGGCTTTGTAATTTGGTGTATCCACATTCGCGATATTTTGGGAAATGACTTGCTGCTTTAAAGCTGTTTGATTGAGTGACTTCGACAACAGCGGGACCGTTGTTCCTTGAAATAATCCCATCAACATTCCTCCAACCTTTTTATCAGTCAATAAGTATATTTTAACAATAATTTTCTCTCCGTCTACAAAATGATGGGTAATTAGACAAAATTCGATACAAAAGTCCCACACTTTTATAGTGTCTTTTTACTATTTTTCAGCAATATAATTAAGCTAAAGGATTGGAAGTGATTCTAAATAATGGGTTATTAAAGGGTTCAGTGAGAAATGATTTTAAAATGTATCGTTCGAAGGCATAGGAGATCGGCACTTCATGTTTTTTGAACTTGGGGATATTAAGAAAGAGCAGAAACCGTACCATAGGCACGGTTTCTGCTTAATGATTAATCACCTTGGATTTTTTCTAGTTCATAGAGGAATTTGTCATTAAGAACTTTAATGTATGTTCCTTTCATACCTAAAGACCGGGATTCAATGACGCCGGCACTTTCAAGTTTCCGCAGAGCGTTAACGATAACTGAACGAGTAATACCGACACGATCAGCAATTTTACTGGCGACTAATAAACCTTCTTTACCATCCAGCTCATTGAATATATGCTCAATGGCTTCAAGTTCACTATATGACAATGAACTGATCGCCATTTGTACAATGGCTTTGTCTCTAGCCTCTTCTTCGACTTCTTCGGTTTTTTCCCGTAGAATTTCCATACCGACAACAGTGGAACCGTATTCGGCAAGAAGCAAGTCATCATCAGCAAAAGATTCTTGTAGACGAGATAAAACCAATGTACCCAAACGTTCTTGATTACCAACAATCGGAACAATGGTAGTCAAACCATTTTCGAACAATTCCCGGTTTTCTTCAGGGAAAGCCGTTAATGGATCGTTAATATCAATATTCGCGGACGTTTCGGTGATCTTAAATAAATTTTGCGTATATTCTTCCGGAAATTGACGCTGTTGGAACATTTCTTTCATCCGGTCATTCTCGATTTCAAGGTTCAAAGCCATGCCAATTAATTTTCCACGGCGGGAAAGAACAAAGATGTTGGCTTCAATAACATCACGCAACGTCTCTGCCATTTGATTAAAATTAACCGGTGTCGACGCGTTTTGTAACATATTGTTAATTTTACGCGTTTTTTCAAGTAGATTCATGATAATCCTCCTAAATTATTCAGTTATAGAATGTATTGGCTTAAATCGCGATTTTCGGCAATTGAAGACAGTTTATCTTCAACATACTCAGGTGTGATGGTGATTTTCTCAAGCGTGACATCCGGTGCTTCAAACGATAAATCCTCTAAAAGTTTTTCTAATATCGTATGAAGCCGTCTAGCACCAATGTTGTCTGTATCCTGATTCACTTCATACGCGATTTCAGCGATCCTACGAATAGCATCGTCAGAAAATTCAACATTAATACCTTCTGTTTCCAATAATGCTTTATATTGCTTTTGCAAAGCATTGTTAGGTTCGACTAAAATGTTCATAAAGTCGTCGACCGAAAGACTTGCAAGCTCCACCCGGATCGGGAACCGTCCTTGAAGCTCAGGAATCAAATCAGAAGGCTTGGCTGTATGAAAAGCACCGGCAGAGATGAACAAAATATGATCCGTTTTAACAGTGCCATATTTAGTCGTAATCGTCGAACCTTCGACAATCGGCAGGATATCTCTTTGCACACCTTCGCGCGACACATCTCCAGATTGACTGCTGCTATTCGCAGTTACCTTATCGATTTCATCAATAAAAATGATGCCCGATTCTTCAGCCCGTGTCACAGCTTCTTGGTTGACCTCATCCATATCAATCAGTTTTTGAGCTTCATCTTGCTTTAATACGTCCCGGGCATCACTTACCGTGAGCTTTCGCTTTTTCTTTTTCTTCGGCATCATGTTGCCAAGCATATCCTGCATGTTCATACCTAATTGTTCCATACCCGCACCCTGAAACAAATCAAACATGCCTTGTTGTTGCTGCTCCTCAACTTCGATCGTTACCATTTGCTCTTCAAGTTCACCTAGTTCTAACAGGCGGCGTGTTTGGTCCCGCTTTTCTTTCTTACTTGTGTCTTCATCTTCATCGTCAGTATTGTCCGATTCTTGATTTTGTGAACCGAAGAACATTTCAAAAGGATTCTTGTTACCTGTCTCTTTTTTCTTCGACGGAACCAAGATATCAACCAGGCGTTCATTAGCCAACTCAGTAGCTTTGTCTTCAACTTCCGCCATTTTCTCCTCTTTAACCATACGAATCGATGTCTCAACTAAATCACGAATCATGGACTCGACGTCCCGCCCTACATAACCGACCTCGGTAAACTTTGTCGCTTCCAATTTAACGAATGGTGCACCAACAAGCTTTGCAAGCCGACGAGCAATTTCTGTTTTGCCCACTCCGGTCGGTCCAATCATCAAAATATTTTTTGGTACAATTTCATCTCGAATCTTCTCATCCAAAAGCATCCGCCGATATCGATTGCGCAAGGCAATGGCTACCGATTTTTTTGCTTTCTTTTGCCCAATGATATACTGATCCAAACGCTCGACAATTTGTTTAGGGGTTAACGCGTTCGTCATCAACAATGCCTCCTTAGTAAGACAAGACTACAACTCTTCAACTACAATTTGATTATTCGTAAACACACAAATTTCGCTGGCAATATTCAGTGCTTGGTAAGCAATGTCTTTGGCTGATAGTCCTTCACTATACCGCTTGAGAGCCCGACCGGCTGCGAGCGCATAGTTACCACCCGATCCAATAGCTAATATACCATCATCCGGTTCAATGACTTCTCCTGTTCCAGAAATGAGTAAAAGCTTAGAAGCATCCATAACAATCAGCATGGCCTGCAACTGCCTTAATACTTTGTCACTGCGCCATTCTTTAGCTAATTCAACAGCCGCTCTTTGTAGATTGCCATTGAATTCCTCAAGCCTACCTTCAAATTTCTCGAATAAAGTGAATGCATCAGCAACAGAGCCGGCAAATCCGGCAACCACTTTTCCATGATAGAGTTGACGAACTTTTCGAGCAGTATGTTTCATGACAACTTGTTCTCCTAAGGTAACCTGACCGTCACCGGCGATGGCAGCTTTGCCATTATGATGGATCGCAAATATAGTCGTTGCATGGAATTCAGAATTGCTCAACATGGATTCCTCCTTATGCTCTTGGGTGATGGGCTAAATATGTATCTCGCAAACGTTCCTTTGTGACATGGGTATATATTTGAGTCGTCGATAAGTTTTCGTGTCCCAATAGTTCCTGTACAGCACGCAAATCGGCACCAGCATTAAGCAGGTGGGTCGCAAACGAATGTCTGATTGTATGAGGGCTGACTTTATTCGTCAACGACGCCTTCTGAACCATCTTATGTAGAATCATTCGAATGCCTCTTGCTGACAGCTGACCGCCCCGATAGTTGACAAATAATTGACAATGATGCGGCTTCCGGTTCATCAACTGTTCTCTACCCTCTTTAATATAGCTCTCAAGCGCTTCAGATGCAAAACTTCCAACTGGAACATAACGTTCCTTTCTACCTTTCCCCTTAGCCATAACCATGCCGAGATCCAAATCTAATCGATCCAATGTCAAACCTGTCAATTCACTGACGCGTAAACCTGTTGCATACAATAGTTCTATTATTGCCTGATTACGCTGACCCAGCGGCTTGCTTAAATCTTCTACTTCAAGCAGCTTGCCCATTTCCTCCTCATATAAAAAGGACGGCAAACGGTGATGTTGCTTTGGAGAAGCCGCCAAGGCGAAAGGGTTATGTTCAAGTGACGATTCCCTATTAAGAAAGCGATAAAAACTTCGCAAAGCTGACAACTTGCGTGCAACCGTGCGTCGCGAGCGCCCAACTTGTACCTGGTCGGTTAAAAACAACCTAACAGAAGCATAAGAAACAGCAGCAAAATTCTTGATGCCCTGCTGCTTCATGAATTGCCGAAATGCTTCTATGTCATTAGTGTAGTGTACAATCGTATGTTCTGACGCATGCTTCTCAACTTCCAAGTATCTTATAAAGGATTTAACGAATGATTGAGTCATTTTTTACCACCAAACTTAAGAAAGCTCCTAAATCGTATCACAATTCAGGAGCTCTGACAACAGATTTTACAATTTTGTAACAAAATTCTGAATAGTCCTCTGTGTCCGCTTATTACGGATTATTGCGGGTCTTCTTGATAATCACAGTTGGAACACTTCACGTAATTCCCTTTTTTACGTTTTTTCTCAACAAGATACTCGCCACACTTAGGACAGTTTCTTGGTAAAGGTTTATCCCATGAAATGAAATCACATTCAGGATAGCGGTCACAACCATAGAACTTCTTCTGTTTCTTGCCCTTTCTTTCTACAACATTTCCCTCTTTACAGTTCGGACAAGTTACCCCGATTTCCTTCAGGATCGGTTTGGTGTTACGGCAGTCGGGAAAATTGGAGCATGCTAAAAACTTGCCGTAACGTCCCATCTTATAGACCATCTCATGACCGCATTCCTCACAATCAATGCCAGCCGGTTCGTCGCGGATTTCGACTTCTTTCATTTCCTTCTCCGCTTTTTCCAGATGCTTTTCAAAATCTTGATAAAACTCGGCAATGACTTTAACCCAATCTACTTTGCCTTCTTCAACCGCATCTAAATCGTCTTCCATCTTCACCGTAAAATCAACATCAATGATTTCTGAAAAAAACTCAACGACTTGTTCGAGGACAACCTCACCTAATTCCGTCGGGACAAATTTCCGATCCTCTAATGTGACATAATTACGGCGCTGAATGGTATCGAGCGTCGGGGCATAAGTTGAGGGCCGGCCAATGCCTAACTCTTCCATTGTTCGCACCAGACGAGCTTCCGAATAACGCGGCGGCGGTTGAGTAAAGTGCTGTTTCGGCTCAATCTTTTCCTTAGATACCTTCATACCATCTTCTAGTTGTGGTAAAAAGTTGTCATCATCTTTCTTTTTGTCATCACTGCCCTCAATGTAAAGTTTCATAAAACCGGGGAATTTTATTTTTGAACCTGTTGCCCGGAACATAACACCTTGGTTAACGAGATCAGCACGCACGGTATCCATAATGGCAGGTGCCATTTGACTGGCAACAAAACGTTCCCAGATCAATTTATATAGCCTGTACTGATCACGGCTCAAATGTTCCTTAATCTCTTTTGGCTTATTGCCAACGGACGTCGGTCGGATGGCTTCGTGAGCGTCTTGGGCGTTTTCATTTTTCTTTTTGCTATTTTGGCTGCCCTTTCCGACAAACTTGGAACCGTATTTATCTTTGATGTAATCCTTGGCTTCGCTTTGAGCCACATCAGAAATCCGGGTCGAGTCTGTCCGCATGTAAGTGATCAAACCGGTGGTCCCTTGCTTGCCAATATTAATCCCTTCATAGAGTTGTTGCGCTAACATCATCGTTTTCTTCGCTCGAAAATTTAATTTACGAGCCGCCTCCTGTTGGATGGATGACGTTATAAATGGCGGCACCGGGTTTCGCTTTCTTTCCTTCTCCGTGACATTCTGCACTTCAAATTGATCACCCTTAAGACGGTTTAAGACACTGTCGACTTCCGATTGATTGTTCAATTCCTGTTTTTTACCATCAACGCCGTAAAATTGGGCATTAAAAGTATCCTTTTCGGTTGTAAAGGTGCCATCGATCGACCAATATTCTTTGGGTTCAAAATTTTGTATCTCTTGTTCCCGCTCAATGATTAATTTTAAAGCGACCGATTGTACACGACCGGCACTTAAACCTTTTTTGACTTTGCGCCAAAGCAATGGGCTAATGTTATAGCCGACTAATCGATCCAAAACTCGACGAGCTTGTTGCGCATTGACTAAATCCATATCAATCGTTCGCGGCTCTTTAAATGCATCTTTGATAGCGTTTTTAGTGATTTCATTAAATACGACACGACATTCCGTATCATCACTAATGTTCAAACTATGCGCCAAATGCCAAGCAATCGCTTCGCCTTCACGGTCGGGGTCGGCTGCTAGATAGACTTTCTTCGCTTTTTTCGCAGCATCTTTTAATTCCTTAAGAACCGGGCCTTTCCCGCGTATAGTGATGTATTTCGGATCAAAATTATCGTCTATGTTCACGCCCATCTGACTTTTGGGCAAATCACGTACATGTCCCATTGAGGCTTTAACTTTAAATTTTTTTCCTAGATATCTATTGATGGTTTTCGCTTTAGCGGGGGATTCAACGATGACAAGATAGTCTTCCATACCTGTAATTTCTCCCCTTTTTTGTTTTAATAAAATCTTAACTTATATTAAATACTGTATCGTCGTTTGTCAAACAATGCCTATATCATACGACTACTTCTAGATGTTTTCGACTAGCTTATTCCAAAAAAATGGCGTTCATTCATAATATCTTGGCTGCTCGTAACTAATTTTGCGCCTTGTTGAATCAAACGATTGGTTCCCAGAGCATCATCTGTCAGTATTGTCCCTGGTACAGCAAACACATCACGGCCCTGTTCTAAGGCCTGGTCAGCCGTTATTAATGAGCCGCTTCGCTCTTTCGCTTCGACAACCAAAGTTCCTGCAGATAAACCGCTGATGATCCGATTGCGTTCGGGAAAACGCCATCGTGCCGGTTTCGTACTGGGAGGATATTCACTGATGACAAGATGATGATCACATAACAAGCGAAACAATCCTTGATTTTGTTTCGGGTATGGATGGTCAAAACCCGAGCCTAGTACAGCAATCGTTCCGTTTGTCAACCCTATTTGATGGGCCCGTGCATCAATCCCAACAGCCATGCCGCTGACAAGCACAAACCCCTCATTAACAAGGGGATTCAAAATTTTATCCATACTTTTCACGCCAGCCTGACTTGGGCGTCTGGTCCCAACCACGCTGAGTTTTTTTGCCGCCTGTAACAAGGATACATCGCCTTGTGTGTATAAGACCCAAGGCGGGTCATAGATTTCTTTTAACTCATTAGGATAATCAGCATCACCAATGGTTAACACGTGAATGCCTGTTTCTTGATACGTGCGAAGCAATCGTTCAATAGGTAGGGTATGTAAGGAGTGATAGAATGTTTCAACCTTTTGTCTTGGCGTTCTCATGATCTCAACAAAATCGTCAACGGATAAATCATAGAGCCGATCCAGCGCCTCCTGATGTGTCATAAGTTTGTCAATGCCGCGCCAGCCAATCCCCTGACAATGATGGACGTGAATGAGTTTACTCCTGTTGTCCACCATGCAGCCCCCTTTGGATGTGTCGATGAAACACAGTTTTTTGATAAAGGCTGTTTTCGTAAATTTTGTTGCTTTTAACCTTATGGTTGAATCAAAATGCGTCGTCATGTGCCGCTCCGGAAATACACTGCGCGCTCGCTGAGTGCCCCGTTATCCTCCTCATGCCCACACCCGGGGTCCCCGAAAAGCAATTTTTGCTTTTTGGGGTGGATTGATGTGGGTAGGATCAGCGTTGTCACAGGACGTGACGCATTTAGCTGATCATCCTTCGCCCTGCGGGGTCTCACTTTAGCCACTAGTCCCGCAGGAGTTTCCGTGTATGTCCTCCGCTGGTATTGCTCTTAACAATTTTATAACATTGATTTTGCCTAGCAACAGCTGAAGACCCCGCAGGAAGTGGTCTTCTTCCGAGGAGGCTTAAGCATTGCCCGCGGAAAGCTTTGCCCGTAACGGAAATCAATATAGCACTTACTTCGCATTTTATAGATTTTGTGCAAAAGCAACAATTTTTTAGAAAACAGGCATTGATAAAAAAGCTCCCTTTAATTAGGGAGCTTTTTTAATAGCCTACTTATTTAATTAGACACTTTTCATATAAATCCTTCTCTTTGAGAACAGAAATTAATGTTTCACCGATAACGGCTGGTGTTTCTGCGACTTGAACACCATTGTCATTTAATGTTTGAATCTTAGCATCCGCCGTTCCTTGTCCACCGGAAACGATTGCACCAGCGTGGCCCATACGTTTTCCTGGAGGTGCCGTTTGACCGCCAATAAAGCCAACAACAGGCTTGTCCATATTTTCATTAATCCACTTGGCAGCTTCTTCTTCGGCCGAACCGCCGATTTCACCGATCATAATGAC
Organism: Tuberibacillus sp. Marseille-P3662; assembly: GCF_900178005.1. Taxonomy (NCBI): domain Bacteria; kingdom Bacillati; phylum Bacillota; class Bacilli; order Caryophanales; family Sporolactobacillaceae; genus Tuberibacillus; species Tuberibacillus sp. Marseille-P3662. The sequence continues at coordinate 1,242,930 of NZ_FXBS01000006.1, forward strand.
AGCATGGGTGTCATCATCTTCGTTGAAAGCTTTAAGCACATCAATAAAGTTTGTACCGTTGACCGGGTCACCGCCAATACCGACAGCCGTAGACTGTCCGATATTAGATTGAGTTAATTGATGCACAGCTTCATAGGTTAATGTACCAGAACGGGATACGATGCCGACGTGTCCTTTGGCATGAATATAACCGGGCATAATACCGATTTTACATTCGTCCGGTGTGATCACACCTGGACAGTTCGGACCAATCAACCGTGTGTTGGTGCCTTCCATATACTTTTTAACTTTGATCATATCCTGAACAGGAATATGCTCTGTAATAGTAATAACCATTTCAATAGCAGCATCTACCGATTCCATGATCGCGTCAGCCGCAAAAGCCGGCGGAACATAAATAACAGAAGCATTAGCTCCGGTGGCTTGGACCGCTTCCTCAACAGTGTTAAAGACAGGTACGCCTTCAACTTCCGTACCGCCTTTACCTGGCGTTACACCAGCGACAATATTTGTACCATATTCAAGCGATTGTTGAGTATGGAAGAGACCTTGTCCGCCAGTAATCCCTTGTACAAGGACTTTTGTATCTTGATTAATATAGATACTCACTTTATTCGTCCACCTTTCCTTTAAACTAGTGAGACAATTTTTTCAGCTGCATCAGCCATTGATTCAGCTGCCGTGATATTTAAGCCGGAAGCTTCAAGGATTTGTTTACCTTGTTCAACATTGGTACCTTCAAGACGAACAACAAGTGGTAGTTCGAGTCCAACTTGCTTTGTAGCTTCAATGATCCCGTTAGCAATATCATCACATTTCATAATACCGCCAAAGATATTAACAACAATCCCTTTGACATTAGGATCCGATAAAATGATTTTAAAGGCAGCCGTAACTTTTTCCGCAGAAGCGCCGCCGCCAACATCAAGGAAATTGGCCGGGTCGCCGCCATAATGCTTAATAATGTCCATCGTTGCCATCGCAAGTCCGGCACCGTTAACCATCATGCCGATATTGCCATCAAGAGCCGTGTAGTTAAGATCGTAATTGGATGCTTCGATTTCTTTGTCATCCTCTTCATCTAAATCACGAAGCTCTGACGTTTCTTTATGACGATATAAAGCATTATCATCGAAGTTCAATTTGGCATCCAGTGCCATAACCTGATTGTCACCAGTTGTGACGAGCGGATTAATTTCAGCAACAGAACAATCTTTTTCGACAAAAACATTATATAGCCCAACCATAAACTTGACAGCCTTACCAACCAATTTGGAAGGAATGTTTATGTTAAATGCTAAACGTCTTGCTTGGAACGGCATTAATCCGACGGTCGGATCAATATATTCCTTGAAAATCTTTTCTGGAGTATTAGCGGCCACTTCTTCAATTTCTGTACCGCCTTCCTCTGAACCCATCATAACGATCTGAGATGTGGTTCGATCGACAACAAACCCGATATAATATTCGCTTAGGATATCGCTGCCTTCTTCAATCAGTAAGCGCTTAACTTCCTTACCTTCATCCCCTGTTTGGTGGGTCACCAAAGTTTTTCCTAAAATTTCATCAGCATATGTACGGACGTCGTCAAGTGTCTTTGCCAGTTTGACACCACCGGCTTTGCCGCGACCCCCAGCATGAATCTGTGCTTTGACAACCGTCACATCAGTACCTAATGTTTGTGCGGCTTCAACAGCTTCATCAACAGTAAAAGCCACTTTGCCGTTTGGGACGGCGACGCCATATGATCTTAGCAAGTCCTTGCCTTGATACTCATGGATATTCACTATTGTTACCTCCTATCAATGGTTCCGTAATGGCGTTACCTTTTTATTGTATATAATCCCAATCAAATTTGTCCACCATTTCGGATGTTTCTTAATGATTAATTTTTGAAAGCCTTATCAAATCGTTCCTTTAATTCCTTTAAATAGAAAAATGATCCTATTAAAAATGATAGTAACATCAATATTCATGATTTGTTACACTAAGGATGCAAAGGGGGCATACATAGTTAACTAGTGCGCCTAAGTCGAATCCGTAAAGTCCTTATCGAGCTTATAGATGAACGCAAAAATTTCGGCAACCGCTTCATATAATTCAGAAGGAATCATTTCATTCACTTCCAATTCACTGAGCAACTCAACAAGCGTGCGATCTTCCTGTATTGGAATATGATTGGCCTTTGCAATCGCAATGATTTTATCGGCCCACTCTTGATCGCCATGCGCTTTGATTTTCGGTGCCTGATCCTTCAGTTGGTCGTAGGTGAGCGCCACCGCTCGTTTCTTATAATAATTGTCAGCCGTCATATGTGCCTATCCATCCAATCTTGACTGGGCGTTAATAGTTCGTCTTTCTTTTGTACAGCCGATGCTTTTATCTGTTTGACCGATGACAATTGGTAATCATATTTTTGTAAAATACGAGATAAAACCGGCTTCCAATGGTCCAATCGTTCACTAAAATCGACAGCATCATTATATAAGGATAATGATAAATAACGATTTTGACTCTGTAACAATACCGTGACATCATTCAAATGATCTAATTGAAGATGAAAGACCACCTTACAATGATCGCCATCCAAAGTTCCCGCTTGCGTTTTCCTTCCCTGCCAAAACATCGTGACATCTTTAAACATATGCTGCCACCAAATTGGGAAATGAGTCAGCCACTGGAAAAGGTCTTGCTCCCTCTGGGATAAACCGGTCATCTGCCAACCATTCAATCGGTTAATCAGGGTCTCAGCTTGTTCTTTTACATAAGATGATAGATGAGGATCCTGACGCCATTTAAGCATCATTTGTTTGATACTTAAAGGGAGCTCTTGATTACCTTGACGTTGTTTCAGCAAGGCTTCATCAAAGTAGCCAAGCTGTTCTAAAAGTAATTTTAGAGAGAAACGTGTCTTGGTCTCAAGTGCCGGCCAATGGCTCCAAAGGCTTTGCAATGATTCGTGCGGTAAATGACGATTCAATTGATTGAATATATCAGCCAACCGACCCTCCTGTGCGGAACGTAAGGCCTTTAGGATACCTGCGGATAACGGGTAGTTTTGTCGCAGTAATGGTTTGATTGCATTTAAATCGGCTTCAACATCATCGCTAGTTTGCAAGAGCGACAACACATTTTGCAAACGTTGGCTCGTTAAAGGCAGCCGCGACTCGAGAAAGAAATGGATCACCTGCTTGGACAAGGCATTCTTTTTGACATCTAATTGGTTGTATAAGGATGTTGGCAAAGTGTCTTGTTCAGTAGCTGATGACAACTTTTGAATGATCTTCAATTCAACCCGGGCGTGGGTATTCATGACTTGAAATATGTATGAGGCGTGTAACTGAATCGGTGTCTGTACCTTGGCATGAACAGTCCGACCGTTTAATAAAATATCAACTTGCTGATGGGGATAGATTTTTGCAATTTGACCTTTAATAAACTGGCCGCCAATGAACGTCGGCTGACCAATGGATTTAAAGGTATGAATGCTCGACATAGGCTGCAAATTTACTCATCCTTTCAAGCGTTCACGAACAGGGCGAAACGAGCGGCGATGGTCTGGTATCGGTCCAAGTTGGTCGAGCGCTTCCATGTGCTGCTTGGTCGGATACCCCATATGGTCTTCAAAACCATAGTCTGGATATTGTTTACCTAGATTGATCATCATTTCATCACGGGTTTCTTTAGCAATAATTGAAGCAGCGGCAATGGAAATACTCTTGGCATCACCTTTGATGATGGACGTCTGTGCTATTGACAGAGGAATGTCCATAGCATCAACGAGCAAATGATCCGGAGCGGGCGATAATTGTTCGACAGCCCGAACCATGGCCATTTTTGAGGCTTGATAAATATTCACGCGATCAATATCTTCCGGTGTCGCCACACCGATGCCAATCGCTTCGGCTGTATCTTTTATTTGTCCGACCATGCTCTGACGCTGGTCACGGCTTAATGTTTTCGAATCGTTCACGCCAAGTAACTGGTCATCTGCTGGCAAGATCACAGCACAAGCCACCACAGGGCCAGCCAACGGTCCGCGGCCGACTTCATCAATGCCAGCGATCCGTCGGATTCCTCGATCACGTAGCGCGTGTTCATACTGATTCAGATCATGCCACCGCTTCAACGCTTCCTGCTGCTTCTCATGGGCGCGTTCCATACGTCCTACAAGCTCCTGCACACCTTTACGATGATCCGCCCTTAACATGGCCCATTCGCTCTCTGTTAACGTGGCTCGTCTGTCTAAGAACGTTTTAATTTCTTTAATCGTCATCTTCTCCATTAACTAAGTCACCTTTACTTCATTTATCGACAAATCTTATTAAGTGTTTAACGTCTGACACGTAGAAAAGCACGCAACTTATGTTTGCGTGCTGAAAGCTTCGGGGGTTTCCAATGATAATGCCCCTAGTTTGCCACTTCGGTAGTCTCGCAGGATGATTTCTGACGTTTTGTCATAATCAACCCTACCCCCTGCCATGATACAGCCGCGCTTTTGGCCGATGGTATCAAACAAGGAGACAATCGCTTCCTCATCAAAAGACTCATCTAAATTGTAGCGAGATTTTAAAGCATCAGGATAATGGGTGATTAAAACTTTCAATAAAAATACCGCCGTTTCCTGAAAATCGATCAATTCATCCTTAATTGCTCCCGTTGCAGCTAACTTAAAACCGACGGATTCATCCGCAAACTTTGGCCAAAGAATACCGGGTGTATCCAAAAGTTCCATCGTTTTACCGACTTTAATCCATTGCTGGCCTTTGGTAACACCTGGTCGGTCACCGATTCTAGCTTTTTTTTTGTTAGCCAGCCGGTTAATTAACGTCGACTTACCGACATTGGGGATCCCTAAAATCAAAGCTCGATCGGCTCTAGACTGATAACCCTTACTTTCCATCTTGGTCTTACGAGCTTGATTTAAACGATGAACAGCATCCGGAATTTGTTTGACCCCATTTCCATTCTGCGAATTGACCGCCAATGTCGTGGCACCTTGATCAGCAAAATACTTCTGCCATTCACTCGTCACATTTTCATCAGCCATATCTTTTTTATTTAACAAAACAAAGCGAGGTTTTTGCCCAGCGATATCATCGACCATTGGATTGCGGGAGGCAAGTGGAATTCGCGCATCCACCAGCTCAATGATGACATCAATCAATTTTAACTTTTCCTTCATTAGACGTTGGGCTTTTGCCATATGTCCTGGATACCATTGAATGGTCATGACTATCACCTACTTAAAGAATTCAAAATGAGGGACTGGCCAAAATAAAAGATTGGCTTCACCGACAATTTTGTCCAAATCTACAGAACCAATAATGCGACTGTCCGTACTATTGCGCCTGTTATCACCTAGAACAAACACTTTCCCTTCAGGAACTTTGGTTTTAAAATCATATGTAAGGGGACCGTTTGTTTTCTGCTTATATTTTTGCAGAAAAGGCTCTTCAATCTTTTTACCATCTACGATGAGTTGTCCATTCTTATATTGTATCGTTTCCCCAGGCAATCCGATAACACGCTTAATATAATCTGATTCTTCAGTCGCATGAAACACAACAATATCAAAACGCTCCAGGTCACCGAATGTTGTCTCAAGCCGGTTAACAATCAAATGATCGTTATCATGAAGCGTTGGCATCATAGAACGACCATCAACCATAATATGTGTGAATAAGAATTGTCTTATAAGAGCCGCTAAAATAATTGCAATAATAACCGGCTTGATCATTCCCCAGGTTTTCTTTCCAAAATCCGCCATGGACAGAGCCTCCATGTATCTCATTGTATAAAGAAAACTTGGCTTACCGCCAAGCCTTAGTTCCATTTATACTTTCTTTAAGTGAAAAAAAGAAGCTTGCGAACAAGCTTCTTTTATCACCATTAACGACTTTTAATGCGAGCGGCTTTACCGATGCGATCACGCATATAATAAAGTTTGGCGCGACGTACTTTTCCGTGGCGAACAACTTCAATTTTGTCGATTTTTGGTGAGTGAACAGGGAATGTTCGCTCAATACCGACACCAAAAGAAATTTTACGCACAGTGAATGTTGCGCTGATACCTGTACCACGGCGCTTAAGTACAAATCCTTCAAATACCTGAATACGCTCACGCGTGCCTTCAACAACTTTGACGTGAACTTTCACAACGTCACCAGCTCGAAATTCAGGTACGTCAGATTTCAATTGTTCTTGCGTCACTTCACGAATTAACTCTTGCATAAATGCCCCTCCTTCCGCACAAATGTTCATACGACTTTATCTATCGCAGCGGAACACCGTAGTGAATGGCATTTGCCACAACGATTATATTATCATATTCTCTCGTTAGCTGCAATAGAGAATCAGTCGTTTGATTTCAATGCTTCTAACCAATCCTTAGCTTGTTCATCCAGCGATAGTTTATTAAGCAGCTCCGGACGTCGTTCGTAAGTTCTTTTGATTGACTGCCGGTAACGCCATTCATCAATTTTGGCATGATTGCCCGATCTAAGCACCTCAGGCACTTCAAAACCACGAAAGTTTGCTGGACGGGTATATTGTGGATGTTCCAGCAAACCATTTGAAAACGAATCAGAGACAGCTGATGTTTCATTACCTAAAACACCGGGAAGCAAGCGTACCACACTATCGATGACCACCATGGCTCCAAGTTCACCACCTGTCAGAACATAATCACCAATGGATATTTCATCAGTAATCAAATGATCACGAATACGTTCATCATAACCTTCATAATGACCGCAAATAAATATCAAGTGATCCTCCTTAGACAGGGCTTCAGCGTCGGCTTGTTGATAGGGACGGCCTTGAGGTGTTAATAAAATCACCCTCGGTTGCTGTTCAGCAGATTCAGTAACGGCATCAACAGCATCGAAAATCGGCTGCGGTGTCAATACCATGCCTGCTCCGCCACCATACGGATAATCATCCACGCGGTTATGCTTATTTTCCGTGTAATCGCGAAAATTTGTCACAGCAAAATCTACAATACCGCGGTCAGCAGCTTGATGCATCATCGAAGCACTGAGCACTCCGGTAAACATCTCCGGAAATAGGGATAGAATATCAATCTTCATCATCCATCAACCCATCTAGTAAGTGAATCTTAATCGTATTATTACTGACATCAATCGCTTTGACCACATCTTCTATGTAAGGGATTAAGACATCTTCCCCGTTCCGACCTACAACCCAGACATCATTCGCACCGGGAGAAAGGATTTCATTGACGCGGCCGATATAGTCACCCGCTTCACTATATACATCACAGCCGATAATTTCATGATAATAGAATTCATTATCCCCTAATGGTTCTAACTGTTCTTTTGAAACAAACAACAATTGCCCTTTCATCCACTCCACATCTTCAATCGATTCATACCCAGCAAAAGTAAGTAAATGAAATTGTTTATGAATCCTGTGACCAGATACCGTAACGGGTGTCTTGTTTGTGTCATCCTTGCCAATATATAGAACAGCATCTTCGGCAAACCGCTTGTCTTCAAAGTCTGTTGAACTCATAACACGGACTTCACCACGGAGACCATGCATATTGACGATTTTACCGACGTGAAACCACTCTTGTTTCATACCATCACAACCTCTTCTGAAACTTATCATTTGTCAAAATGAAAACAAAAGTAGGGAGAGCCCACGCTCCCCCTACTCCCGTATAGCGACATTCACATTTTTTTGATGAGCTGCTCCTGCTGCTTGGACAACGGTCCGAACAGCCGTGGCAATTCGGCCGTGTTTTCCAATAACTTTTCCCATATCATCCTTATGAACCGTCAATACATAATCAATGGTTCCGCCGTCATGCCGCTCTTGGGTGACATGGATGTCATCGGGGTGATCAACAAAAGGTTCGACAACGGTTTTGATAAGCTCATCCATCAACCATCAACCTACTTCTTTTGCTTGGCGTTATGCAATTTTTCCATCAAGCCTTCATTGGAAAACAAATTGCGGACTGTGTCAGAAGGCTTAGCCCCTTTCAACATCCAGTCTAAAGCTTTGTCTTGATCCAGATTAACTTCGGCTGGTTCAACCACTGGATTATATGTGCCAAGTTGTTCAATGATGCGGCCGTCACGTGGTGATTTGGAATCAGCGACAACCACACGATAGAATGGGCGTTTTTTAGCTCCCATGCGTTTCAAACGAATTTTTACTGCCATTATTCATTCACCTTCCTGAAATCATTGATATTTTTACTAATCTCGATTCTTATCTAGCTAAAATGGGAGGTTAAACGGGTTCTTGCCTTTCTTTTTGCCTTTCCCCGTTCCCATCATTTGTTTCATCATTTTCTTCATTTCTTTAAATTGCTTAAGCAATTTATTAACATCTTGAACGCTTGTACCGCTCCCCTTAGCAATCCGGCGTTTACGGCTAGCGTTAATGACATCCGGGGTTTCTTTCTCTTCCCTTGTCATCGATTGGATAATCGCCTCAATGCTGGTTAACTGACTTTCATCAACATTGAGGTTTTTCATCCCTTTCATCTTGTTGGCACCCGGCATCATACCAAGTAAATCTTCAAGCGGACCCATATTGCGAACTTGGCCAAGCTGATCCAAGAAATCATCAAACGTAAAGCTTTGATCACGCATTTTCTGTTCCATTTCCTTGGCTTTTTGTTCATCAACATTCTGCTCAGCTTTTTCAATAAGGGATAGAACGTCTCCCATACCAAGAATCCGCGATGCCATCCGTTCAGGATGGAATGCCTCTATAGCATCAAGTTTCTCACCCAGACCAGCAAACTTAATCGGTGTCCCGGTAACAGCTTTTACAGATAAAGCGGCCCCGCCACGGGTATCGCCGTCCAACTTAGTCATCATTACACCTGATAAATCCAAGCGGCTATCAAAGCTTTCGGCGACGTTTACCGCATCCTGCCCTGTCATCGCATCAACAACCAATAATGTTTCATCAGGTTGAACGGTGTCCTTGATATTTGATAATTCATCCATCAGCTCTTCATCGATATGAAGACGTCCTGCGGTATCAATGAACACAACATCATGGTGATCTTCCTTGGCCTTATCAACCGCTTGTTGGGCAATCTGTACAGGATCAGCGTCTTCGCCGAGTGAGAACACCGGCATATCTAATTGTTTGCCAAGGGTTTGCAATTGGTTGATGGCGGCTGGACGGTAGACGTCGGCAGCAACAAGCAACGGGTTTTTGTTAAATTCTTTTCGAACATAGTTCGCTAATTTCCCGACAGTGGTTGTCTTACCGGCCCCTTGCAAACCGGCTAACATAATCACTGTCGGTGGTTTGGAAGCAAACTGAAGTTTATTCTGCTCACCGCCCATCAACGTCGTCAATTCTTCCTGAACAACTTTAATGACTTGTTGACCCGGTGTTAAACTATCAAGAACATCTTGACCGACAGCCCGCTCTTTAACCCGTTTGATAAAGTCTTTAACAACCTTAAAATTAACATCGGCTTCGAGTAAAGCGAGCCGGACTTCACGCGTCATTTCTTTGACGTCGTCTTCCGTCACCTTGCCTTTGCCGCGTATCTTTTTTATCGTTGCTTGAAGCCGGTCAGATAAGTTTTCAAATGCCATTCTGCCGCCTCCTAATCAAGATTCTCCAATTCAGCGATTTTGTGCTGAATGGCCGTGGACCTCACATGATCTTCCTGCGACAGTATGGTTCGCAGTTCCCCGATGATTTTCGTTCGCTCCATGTATTTATTGTAAAGAGCGAGCTTTACCTCAAAATCTTCAAGCATGGCTTCTGTGCGCCGCAGGTTATCATAGACAGCTTGACGGCTTACATCGAAAGTCTCAGCTATCTCGCCAAGTGAGTAATCATCAATGTAATATAAATTCATATAACGTTGTTGTTTGGGGGTTAACAATGATTGATAAAAGTCGTACAAAGCATTGACCCGCATGGTCTTTTCTAACATATTCGCATCACCTTGTAAAGCTTATTCACTTTACACATTGATTATAATAACTTGTTTTTATAAGTGTGTCAAGTTTTTTTCTTAACAGTTTTATTCATGCGTGTCTTCGACTTCTGTCTCTTCACTAAACAAATCAGAAAACAAACCGTAAACAAAACTATCGGCATCAAAATGTTGCAGATCGTCGATACCTTCACCTAACCCCACAAATTTGACCGGCAGATCCAGTTCATGTCTAATTGCTAGAACAATCCCGCCTTTAGCTGTCCCATCAAGTTTGGTTAATACAATGCCGCTGACATCCGTCGCTTCCTTAAAGGTCTTCGCTTGACTAAGGGCATTCTGTCCCGTTGTTGCATCCAATACAAGCAACACTTCATGGGGAGCATCTGGAACTTCCCTTGTAATCACACGTTTAACCTTTTCTAATTCTTTCATGAGATTGACTTTGTTCTGCAGTCGTCCGGCTGTATCACAAATCAAGACATCAGCACCACGCGACTTTGCGGCTTGAACCGCATCATAAACCACAGCAGCTGGGTCTGATCCCTCCTGATGTTTGATCACATCAACGCTAGCACGTTCCCCCCAGGCCTCCAATTGTTCAATGGCCCCGGCACGAAACGTATCACCAGCAGCGAGCACCACATTCTGGCCGTCTTGTTTAAATTGATGCGCGAGCTTGCCAATCGTCGTTGTTTTACCAACACCATTAACGCCGACAACAAGAATGACAGTCATACCATTGTGATTCATTATCATTTCAGTTTCCTGATCAGATTTTTCTAGCATATCGGCGAGCACTTCAATGATTACATCTTTTAACTCAGCGGTTTCTTTTATATTACGTTTCCTCGCTTCATCTTTAAGTTTTTCAACAAGATCCATCACGGTTTGCATGCCAACATCCGCGGAAATCAAGATTTCTTCTAGTTCTTCAAAGAATTCTTCATCCACTTTCCGGTAACGGGCCATTAAATTGTTCATTTTGTCCGCTACCGAATGTCGTGTTTTGGCTAACCCCCCTTTGAATTTTTCAGTGACACTATTTTTCTGTGACGTCATTTTCTCTTTTAATTTTTTTATAAAGCTCATAGCTGACCTCCTTATGTTGCTTCGATAAGTTCTTTTGTTTCTTCCAATCGAACCGATACAAGTTTGGATACACCGGATTCCTGCATGGTGACACCATAAAGGACATCGGATTGTTCCATAGTTCCTTTTCTGTGTGTAATGACGATAAATTGCGTGCCTTGACTAAATGTTTTTAAAAACTCAGCGTACCGATCAACATTGGCTTCATCCAAAGCCGCTTCCACCTCATCAAGGACACAGAAAGGAACTGGACGAACTCTTAGGATCGAAAATAATAGGGCAATTGCGGTGAGTGCCCGTTCGCCGCCTGATAATAATGATAGATGCTGAAGCTTTTTCCCTGGCGGTTGTGCAAGGATATCAACACCGCTATTAAGCAAATCATGTTCATCGGTAAGGGCTAAATCAGCGCGACCGCCTCCGAATAGTTGCTGAAAGATCACTTTAAACTGATCTTGTACGCTATAAAATGTATATTCAAACCGGCTTCGAACTTCCTCGTCCATTTCGGAAATGACATCCAACAGTGTTTGCTTGGCTTCAATTAAATCATTCTTTTGTTCTTGTAAAAACGTCAGCCGTTCGGATACACGCTCATATTCATCAATGGAAGCAAGATTAACCGTTCCCAGTTCATCGATGGATCGTTTTAATAATTTCACTTCCTGCCGGGCCGCTTCAATATCATCCGGGAGTGTATAGCGTTCTTTAGCCGCTTCAAAACTTAACTCATAATTTTCCCTAAGTCCGTTCAGTAAATTATCCAAGGCGACATCGACGCGTTCATGGGCTAATTCTTCCCTCTTTAGTGTTTCCGTTGTTTCTTTTAATAGACGTTGCTCCTCTTTCAATTCCTGCTCAGCGGCTTCTAATTGTTGATAGATTTGCTGGCGTTTCTCGCGGCGCTCCTCAATCCAATGGGTAATCGCTTCTTTATCCTGGCGACATTGCTGGATGTTCTCATCCAATGTCTGCTGATCATATTGCTGATGATCCAAATGACTGCCCACTTCTTGAATCGCTTGGTTGGCTGTATCTAATTGCTGTGTGATCGATTGTAGATCCGCTTGCCGTTCATCAAGACGATCTTTTAAGTTGGTCACAACCTCTTGTTGTCTTGCTTTTTTAACCTTAAGGTCATGCCATTCATTTTGTAGACGCTCCTTGGTAGCTTCCTCGTTTTTCTTCTGTTCTTCAAGCTCTTCGATCCGCCGATTTAATTGGTGATCTTGGTCTTTCAGCGTCGTTTGCTTGTCGTGGAGTTGTTTCAATTTGTTATCAATGGCTTGGATCTCACTTGTGAATGTTTCCCGTTCCCGTTTGATGAGGTCGCCTTTATCTGTCATTGATTTGATTTCATAGTCCACATCACGCAATTGATCAACAAGCGATTGCTTTTGTTCCCCAAGCTTCGAGAGGACTTGGTGTTTCTCTTGAACAACAGGCTGTAGCTGTTTGATTTGATCGTTCAATTTTGTGACTTGGTCACTCAATGTTTGTTTTTGCTGTTCCATTTCTTCAATTTGTTCCGTTAGTTTCTCAATATCTCTTTGCCGACCAATGAGACTAACTTTGTTATTCTTTTGACTGCCACCGGACATTGAACCACCGGGGTTAACGATGTCACCTTCTAGCGTGACAATCCGGTGCTTGTGCTGGATGACTTTAGCCAGTGCATTAGCCCCCTTCAAATGTTCGGCGATGATGACATTTCCGAGCAAATGACGGATCACATGCTGATGTTCCTCCTTACAATTGACGAGTTGATCTGCCGTGCCAACAAATACGGAATGTTGACTCATTTTATTGAGATCATGACGGGCAACGAACCGAGGTTTGATGACTGATAACGGTAAAAATGTAGCACGCCCCGCCCCATTATGTTTCAAAAATCGGATGGCTTCACGAGCATCATTTTCTTGATCAACAATAATGTTCTGGGCCGCACCACCAAGCGCCGTCTCAATCGCCTTTTCATGAGTCTTATCCACCCGCACAAGTTCAGCAACAGCACCGTGAATCCCATTTAATTGTTGATGCGATTGCAGCACTTTTTTGACGCCATGAAAATAACCAGAATAATCATCATTCATATCTTCAAGCATGTCTTTTTTAGACTGTGCTTGACGTAGGTATTGATCAATATTCGTCAAAGCATCTTTCCGTTTTTGATATTGTCGCTTTGCTTCATCTAATTTTGCTTGATTGGAACGGTACGCTTCAGATTCCGTTTGTTCTTGATCCGTTATGGACTGTAACTGGTCATTGAGACCCCGTCTTTGTTGGTCCAACTGCTCATGTTGGTGGCTGACACCTTGATCTTCATCACCAAGGCGCTTAGCTCGTTCTGTCATTTGCTGCTTCTGCTCGTTCAAATACCGGATTTCATTTCGGCTTGAAGCCTGATCATTCAATAATTCAATATAATCCGCCTTGAGTTGCTCGATTTCATTTTCAATTGATTCCTTGAAATGGTCCAACTGATCCTGGCGTTGTTGGAGCTGGTCATTGAGATCATCAAGCGTCTGCTTTTGTTGCTTGTAATTGGCTGCTTCTTGCTCGACATCGAGCTGGCATGTTTTCTGCTGATCGGTGAGCTTCTTAATTCGATCATCAAGCTCATGAGCATTTTCTTGAGCATGCTTCGCTCGTTCTTCAAGGACATTTTTTTGCCCTTCATACTTTTCCACCATTTGACTTGCTAACAATAAAGATTCTTGTAAGTCTCCAATCGATTCATCTAAGGCTTGAACAGTGGTCCGTTTTTCGTCATTATTTGCTTGCCGTTCTTGAATGGCTGACGTCTGCTCAGATTCTTTGGTCTTGAGTTGTTCAATCTTATCGGCGCGTTCCTGCCATTCCTTATGTTTGATTTCAATATCATAAGCGTATAATGCAACCTCTGTCTTTTCTAACGACTCCTTTTTATGTAAATAATCCTTAGCGACTGAGGCTTGTTCTTCCAGCGGCCCCACTTGATTCTCCAATTCAAAGATAATATCTTCAATGCGGTCAAGATTATCTTGAGATTCATTTAATTTTTTTTCAGCGTCTTGCTTTCGGTGTTTATATTTTAAAACGCCTGCTGCTTCTTCAAAGATTTTTCGTTTATCTTCAGGCTTACTATTTAAAATTTCATCAATTTTACCTTGACCAATAATCGAATAAGCTTCGCGTCCAAGACCTGAATCCATAAATAAATCAACAATATCCTTCAAGCGACATTTTTGATTATTCAGTAAATACTCGCTATCTCCTGAACGGAACACTCGGCGCGTGACACTGACCTCATTAAAGTCATAAGCCAGGTATTGATCCGAATTATCTAAAATGAGGGTGACTTCAGCCATATTTAAAGGCTGCTTCGCGTCACTCCCGGCAAAAATAATATCTTCCATCTTTGCTCCGCGTAACGATTTAGCAGATTGCTCACCTAGCACCCACCGAACCGCATCGGCAATGTTGCTCTTCCCGCTTCCATTAGGTCCTACCACCGAGGTGACACCGGGAACGAACTCAACATTTATTTTATTAGCGAAGGATTTAAATCCAACAACTTCCAGTTGTTTGAGGAACATGTCTCATATCCTCTCCTAGAACTTTCAAATATCTCTTAAATAAAAAACCGTTTTTATTGTATCATAGCTTGGCCGAACACAGGTGTGATTTTTTTGATAAGGCTGTTTTCGTAAATTTTGTTGCCTTTTAGCCTCGTGGTTGAATCAAAATACGACCAGTTTATAGATTTTGTGCATAACAACAATCTTTGATCAAACAGCCTTTGGAAAAAAGATTGTTAAATAAGGGAGAAGCGGTTGTATTATGTACACCATTTGATAAAATGGGCAATAAACGTTTGTATGGAGGCGAACCATGGATTTAACCATCAAAAACAATGAAAATATTGAGTATATGCTGTCTGAGATTAAGAAAAAACTACAGCTAGTTAATCCGGAACTTATTCAACCAGAGGCCTACTCAACGAGCCAATATGATGACTTATTTGATTTGTATCAAATGATTAGTAAGAAAGATCAGATTAGTGTTAATGAAATGCAAGGGATTATGGATGAATTACGCTCGCTGAGGAATAACAACTAATAATACAGACAAAGAGCACCGTTCTATGGACGGTGCTCTAAATAGTTCATTCGATGGTTTGCAAAGCAACTTGGGCGGCATGCTGCTCCGATTCTTTCTTTGACTTGCCTTGTCCACTGCCCAGGGTCTCACCGTTTAACAATACATTTGAGATAAATGTCCGGCTATGGGCCGGTCCTTCTTCCCCGGCAACCGTATATTTTAATTCACCTAAATTCCTGCGCTGCACCGCTTCTTGTAATTGACTTTTAAAATCCATCACATATGAAAAAGCACCCTTACGAATCGGAGGATACACAACCGTCTCCAGAAAACGGTTGACGGGTTCCAATCCTTTGTCAAGATATAAGGCACCGACAAAAGCCTCGAACACATCAGCCAATAGGGCGGGGCGCTTCCGTCCGCCTGTCCGTTCCTCACCTTTTCCGAGAAAAATCATGTCACCAAATGAAAATTGTCTCGCGAATTCAACTAAGGACGGTTCACAAACAATTGCGGCTCTGAGCTTTGTCAAATCCCCTTCGCTCATCGAAGGATACGCTTGATATAGATAGTTGGACACCAATAGTTCCAAGACAGCATCACCCAGAAACTCTAGGCGCTCATAATCATCGTTACTCTGTTTACGGTGTTCATTCACATATGACGAATGGGTAAAAGCTTGCTTCAATAACTTATCATTAACCAATGGAAGATCTGCTTGTTGTAAAAACCGGTGCAGTTTTTCCATTTTATCTTTTTCATCCTGTTGTAATTGATTCAGTGGTGCCATGGGATTAACCCTCCAATCTCTTCTGCCCTTTATTCTTTTTAAAATAAAGTCCCGTTAAAACGGGACTTTATTGCCAGGATCAGCTATTGATTATTGTTTATGTAGTCCACTACGTCGCCTACAGTCACAATTTTTTCAGCATCCTCGTCGGAGATTTCCAAATCAAACTCATCTTCAAGTTCCATAACCAATTCAACAACATCAAGGGAATCGGCATCCAAGTCATCTTTAAAAGAAGCTTCAGGTTTCACTGCAGATTCCTCAACATCTAGACGGTCGACAACGATCTTTTGAATTTTTGGTAGAATTTCTTCAGCCATTCCGTTTCACCTCCCCTCAAGGTTATAGGGCTCTAATAAAATACCAGATTTGAACCTGGACGTAAAGCTATTTGTTATTGCATGACCATACCGCCGTCAATGCTAAGCACTTGCCCCGTCATATAGTCACTGTCTTCAGAAGCCAAAAATCGAACGGCTTTGGCAACATCCTTAGGATCACCTAACCGGGATAACGGAATTTGCGATAACATACTTTCCTTCATATCATCCGTTAAGGTATCGGTCATCTCGGTCGTAATAAATCCGGGTGCAACCGCATTGACATTAATATTTCTTGCCGCGAGCTCACGGGCTGTGGTCTTTGTTAGACCGATAACGCCTGATTTAGCCGCAACGTAATTCGCTTGACCCGGGTTACCGATCAAACCAACAACTGAAGCAACGTTAATAATTTTGCCTTGACGCTGCTTCATCATCGGACGCGTAACGGCTTTTGTCATATTAAAGACACCTTTAAGATTCGTATTAATCACGTCATCCCATTCATCTTCCTTCATCCGCATGAGTAAGTTGTCCTTGGTGATGCCGGCATTATTCACGAGGATATCGAGTGATCCAAAGTCTTTCGCCACTTGTTTGACCATGGCCCCGGCGGCCTCTGCATCTGAGATATCACACTGATACGGAACCGCGCTTACACCAATGGCTTTAATCTCGTTAACAACAGCGCTAGCTTTCGCTTCATTTCCTGCATAATTAACAGCCACATTGACGCCATTTTGAGCTAACTCTAGTGCAATCGCGCGACCGATTCCTCTTGACGCACCTGTGACGAGCGCAACCTGTCCATCCATTAGGCCTCACCTTCCTTAATAGCATTGAGGGTTTCCTGTAGAGAAGCCACATCATTTACTTGATAGATGGCGGCCCGTCGATCAACCTTTTTAATCAATCCTGACAATACTTTGCCCGGACCAATCTCAATATACGTATCAACACCTGAGGCTTTCATTGTTTCAACACTTTCCACCCAGCGGACAGGCGAATAAAGTTGTTCAATTAAACGCTGATAAATATTATCTGAAGAGGTTACAACATCAGCCGTGACATTAGCTATGACGGGACATTCAGCCTCTTGTATATCAATATCATTTAAGACGGTTGACAATTGATCCGCCGCCGGTTTCATCAGACTAGAATGAAACGGTCCGCTCACATTCAACGGAATCACGCGCTTGGCTCCTTTTTCTTTAGCCAGCTCTCCTGCTTGCTCAACGCCCTTCGCCGTTCCTGAAATAACAATCTGGCTCGTACTGTTAATATTAGCGAGCTGCACACTTTCACCGGAAGACGTGACTTGTTCGCATAGCTCCGTTAATGAATCTGCTTTCAAACCCATGACAGCCGCCATTGAGCCTTCGCCAGCTGGAACTGCTTGTGCCATAAACTGCCCACGCTGGCGTACAGCAAAAACAGCATCCTCAAATGATAAGGCTCCGGCTGCTACCAATGCACTGTATTCCCCCAAACTATGACCAGCTGCATAATCAGGAGTGAGTCCTTCGCGCTGCATGATGCGCATAAGAGCAGTGCTGACAGTAAGCAGCGCCGGTTGTGTATTTTCAGTTAACGTCAGCGTATCATCTGGCCCGTTAAAAATGATGTCACTAAGTGAAAAACCTAGGCGTTCATCAGCAGCCTGAAAAATGTCCTTAGCATCAGGATACGCTTCAACAATATCCTGACCCATTCCAACGTATTGTGATCCTTGTCCAGGAAAAACAAAAGCGAGTTTACCCATAATAATGGTCCTCCTATTCTTGCCATTGTTCTTTCGTATCAAGCACCGCTTGCTCAATCGTGCCAATCACGTTCTCACTAACAATTAAATCCGCTTGCTGAATGGAGCGGTAAACAGCGTCAGCATTAGATGAACCATGGGCTTTAATAACTGGCGCTGCCAATCCAAACAGACAAGCCCCGCCATAATTAGAATAGTCCATCTTGTTTTTAATTCCTTTTAATTTGGGATATAAAAGGGAAGCAATTAATTTCGAAAATAGTGAACCTGTGAGTTGCTGTTTAACTAACGAAAAGACTGATAGAGCCGTCCCTTCAATGGATTTGAGTACTAAATTACCGGAGAATCCATCGGCGACAACAACGTCAGCAGCACCATTTAATAGGTCCCGAGATTCCACATTCCCAACAAAATGAATGGGGGCTTTTTCGAGCAGAGCAAACGCTTCTTTACACAATTGGTTCCCCTTGCCTTGCTCTTCACCAACATTAAGGAGCCCCACCGTTGGTTGCTGTTTGCCTCCTACCTTTTGCGTATAAATACTGCCCATAATCGCATATTGCAAAAGGTGCTCTGGCCTCGCATCCATATTGGATCCAACATCCAAAAACAGAAAACCTTCAGATCCTTTCATAACCGGTAATGTCGGAGCTAGCGCTGGGCGATCGATTCCGTTAACACGTCCGACACCAAACAACCCTGCTGACATAAGTGCCCCCGTATTACCTGCAGAAATAACCGCATCAGCGCGTCCTTCTTTTACTTCATTAACAGCCAAGACCATCGACGCGTCCTTTTTCTTCCGCACTGATTTGACCGGAGCATCATTAGGTGTAATGACTTCATTTGTATGTATAAGATGTAACCGTTCTGTTGACTGAGATTGTTGTAATAGCGGCTTGATTTGCTGTTCATCACCGACGAGGGTGACCTCAAGATTTTTGTTCAATTGAAGAGCCTTTAGAGTGCCCTCAACAATCGCTTGGGGAGCATTGTCACCACCCATGGCATCAATGGCTAGTTTCATTCGACGTCTCTCCCCTCTAAGTTTGATCTATACATCGTGAATGTTCCTTTAAAAACATGCTCCTCACCGGAAAAGCTGTTGACCTCAACAGCCGTACGTCCTTTTCCAACCTGAGTCACAGTCGCTTTCGCTATTACCCGTTCCCCGGATTTCACTTGGCGGATAAACTTTAGTTTGACATCAGACGTCAGAGCGAGTTCATCATTAATTACCGCGACAGCCAAGGAGTTGGCTTGAGCGAATAAATGATGCCCCCTCGCAATCCCCGTCCTTGAGAATACATGCTCTGTTTGAATTTCCAGCAGTGAGATCGCACTTTGATCCAATTGGAGATCAATGATTGAACCAATCACTTCATCCTCTTGTAAAGCTTTGACCTCATCAAATTGTTGTTCAGCGACATCTTTAATGCGTTTTCTTAATTCGGGGATATTTAACTCCATTCGATCCAATCGAATCGTTTGAATACTAACCCCAAATTGTTTCGCTAAATCCTCATCCGTCACAAAGGGTGTTTGTTGGATGGTTTCAGCTAATTGTTGATGGCGTTCTTGTTTATTCAATTTCATTAATGACACCGCCAGTTATGACTAGGTACTAATAGTAGTATATAACCTAAGCCACAACTATGCAAGACTTAATCCAAACGTTGGTGGTCAAACACACCTATCGAATTTAGATATTCCCGCAACCCTTGATACGCTTTATCCTGCCAAAACGAATCGGAATGGATCATCTGCTCCGCATCCTTGCGGGCCACTTCCAAAGCCTTATGATCATGGACGATGTCGGCAATTTTGAAATCCGGGAGACCGCTTTGCTTTTGTCCAAAAAAATCTCCAGGGCCGCGTAATTTCAGATCATATTCGGATAGTTCAAATCCGTCTGTCGTTTCTGTCATAATCCGCATCCGTTCCTGTGCAACCTCTGATTTCGCATCAGCGATCAATAGGCAGTACGATTGCTCACTGCCCCGCCCGACACGTCCACGCAATTGATGTAACTGCGCAAGACCAAATCGCTGCGCATCATAAATCACCATCATTGTCGCATTCGGAATATTGACCCCCACTTCAACAACGGTTGTTGAAACAAGAATGTCAGTATGTTTATCTTTAAACGCATCCATGACTGATTCTTTCTCCTCATTCGTTAACCGGCCGTGCATCAGTCCGATTTGTCGATGGTGAAAGTGCTGCTGTAACATTGCATGGACATCAATCGCATTTTGTACATCCAATTGTTCTGATTCCTCAATAAGTGGACAAACCACATAGGCTTGTCTACCTTGTTTTAATTCATCCTCAACAAAAGACAGCACCCGCTCTATTTGTTCATGTCGAGCCCAGTAGGTTTTTACCTTCTTTCGCCCTTCCGGCATTTCATCAATCGTCGATACATCCATATCACCGAAAGCTGAGATCGCCAAGGTTCGTGGAATGGGCGTAGCTGTCATATAAAGGACATCCGGATTTTCACCTTTATCCCTTAGAACACGTCTCTGACCAACGCCAAAACGGTGTTGTTCATCGGTAATGACCAACCCCAAGTTATGAAAGTCAACATCCTCTTGGATTAAAGCATGTGTACCAATAACTAAATCAATATTGCCCTGCTGTAATTGCTGCAAAACAGTCGCCCGTCGTTTGCCTTTTACGGTGCTTGTTAATAACGCCACGGTGATATCGTAATCAGCAAATAATTCATCAAAACTTTCTGCGTGTTGTTCTGCCAATATCTCTGTTGGCACCATTAGTGCCCCTTGATAACCTGCCTTTATAACAGCATATAAAGCGATGGCAGCTACAATTGTTTTACCGGAACCGACATCGCCTTGAAGTAAACGATTCATATGATAATGCCCCGATAAGTCACGCATAATTTCCTGAACAACCCGGTTTTGTGCCCCAGTCAATTCGAAGGATAAATCACGAATAAAGTGACGAACATCATCACCTGGAATCGTTATGCTCCGATTCATATCACCCGTACGCTTAACCTTTTTGAGCGCCTGCATTTTCAATTGAAATAACAGAAGTTCTTCGTACACCATACGTCTACGGGCATGTTTGAGATGATGTTGATCATCGGGAAAGTGCAGCCACTGCATGGCTTGACGACGTTCAGGCAATTTGTAACTTTCCCGAATAGATTCAGGAATAAAATCAGTCGATGTCGCTACCCACTTATCAAAAGCCCGGGTCATAAACATTCGCATCTGTTTGACCGACAATTTGCCCTTGACTGAATAGACGGGTTCGAATGGTCTGTCACTTTTTTGGCGGCCTTTTATAATGTCACTGACAGTTATGGACGCCTTATATTGATCCCACTTCCCCGTTAGTGTCACAACGTCTCCCACGTCCAATTGTTTTTTTAAATAGGGACGGTTAAAAGCAACAACCTGAATAAGCCATTCATCAATGAAAGCTCGAAAACTTAATCGGGACTTTTTTTTGCCAAAATAACGGAGAGAAGGCTCGCTATGAACCTTCCCCTCAACGGTGATTTTTTCTTCATGCCTGGCATCAGTAAGCGGACGAACTTGATTGTCATCATACCGGTAGGGAAAATGAAGCAATAAGTCTTCGACTGAATGTATATTTAAATCAGCCAAATCCTTGGCGGTTTCTTGACCAACGCCTTTAATTTCTGTCACAGGTATAGCGTCAAGCATTGGTCTGATTCTTATAGCCGCCGAAAATTTTCGCTTCAAGCGCTTTCCCTGTTGCCGTCGCCGCCAAACCACCCTGGGCCGTCTCTTTCAATGCTGTCGGCATTGATTGGCCGACACGATACATGGCTTCAATCACTTCGTCACAAGGGATCCGGCTTTGTATCCCGGAAAGTGCCATATCAGCTGCTACAAGAGCCGTTGAAGCCCCAATGGCGTTCCTTTTGACACAAGGCACTTCAACAAGACCAGCAACTGGATCACACACTAATCCAAGCATATTTTTCAAAGCAATCGCCATCGCCTCGCCTGATTGTTGTGCCGTTCCACCAGCAAGCTCAACGGCTGCCGCGGCCGCCATGCCTGTCGCCGAGCCAACTTCAGCCTGGCATCCACCCGCCGCACCGGAAATAAACGAATTGTTAGCAATCACATAGCCAAAAGCGCCGGAGGTCAACAAATATTGGATTTTTTGCTCACGTGTCGGTTTTAGCTGTGGCTCAAGACCCAACAACGTTCCGGGCACAACGCCAGCTGAACCGGCTGTTGGCGTCGCACAGATCGTCCCCATCGCAGCATTCACTTCATTGGTCGCCATGGCCTTGCTTACCGAATCAAGCAACGTGCCACCTGATAAGGTATTACCTTTTGCAATATATTCCTGTAATAACACAGCATCGCCGCCGGTTAGTCCAGAGTGAGAATGTGCGCCTTCCGCACTAATACCTTTCTCAACCCCTTCTTCCATAATATCAAGGTTTTTGCCCATTTGTTCCATAATGTCTTCGCGACTTGTTCCTGTATCCTCAATTTCTTTTAGAATCATCACTTCAGAAATAGCTAGATCTCTAGATTCTGCTATTTCGATGAGTTCGGCAACTGTTTTAAACATTAAAACTCCCCCTATCTTCGACGCAAATGCTTGAATCGACGTTCTCAGGCATGACACTGCGATGTTAGCTGATGTTCCTTCGACGCACAGGACGTTGCGATATTAGCCGATGTTCCTTCGACGCACAGGACGTGCTAGCATCGGCGTTGCAACAGGACGTTGCGATATTAGCCGATGTTCCTTCGACGCACAGGACGTGCTAGCATCGGCGTTGCAACAGGACGTTGCGATATTAGCCGATGTTCCTTAGTCCATCGTCGCAACATTAATCATGTTCGGCCGTTGTTTAATGTCATCAATAACATCATCGGAAATCGTTTGATCTGTCTCAATTACCATCAGTGCCTGTCTGCCTTTATCTGACCGTGATACTTCCATATGTGAAATGTTAATTTCATATTTTGCTAAAATACTCGCAACGGTAGCGACGGCTCCATATTGATCTCGATGTCCAATAAAAGTGGTTGGGTAATTACCCGATGTTCGGAGTTCAAATCCGTTCAACTCTACGATCTCTATTTTACCGCCACCGATGGAACAACCAACTATATCGAGTTGATCCTCACCATCTTCAAGGACAAGACGGGCAGTATTTGGATGATCCGGAACGGCCTTTTCTTCAATAAACTCAAGATCTACACCAGATCGTTCAGCGATTGTAAGCGAATTCACAATCCGCTGATCGTAAGTGTCAAAATCAAGTAAACCACCGACAAGCGCAATATCTGTTCCGTGTCCTTTATAAGTTTCCGCAAACGAGCCGTAAAGGTAAATTGTCACCTTAGCAGGCAGCCGGCCAAATAAACGGCGCGCGGCGCGCCCAATTCGGGCCGCACCAGCTGTATGTGAACTTGACGGCCCGACCATAACGGGGCCAATGATGTCAAAAACGCTGCGAAATTTCATTTCATCTCCCCCCTTTACCCTTATTCAACAGCAACCAAATAGTCATATACCGGTTGGCCGCCTTTATGCGCTTCCAATTCTATATCCTCAAACCGTTCCTCTAGGATGGCTACGGCTTCCTCAGCACCAGATTCATCAATACGGTTTCCATAAATGAGCGTTATTATCTCCGTCTCATCATCAACCATGCGATCTAATAGGTCAACCAATGTATCCTGCCTAGAGACCGATGTTGTCACTACTTCACCTTCAGATAATCCGATAAAATCATCTTTTCTAATCGTAAGCGTATCAACATTCGTATCTCTCACCGCATAGGTCACTTGTCCCGACTTAACATGATCAATCGCTTCCTGCATCGACTGTACATTGGAATTATGATCCCGATGCTCATCGAAACTCATCAAGGCTGCAAGTCCTTGAGGAATCGTATTCGTCGGCAAAACTTCAACATGGGTCTCAGCAACATCAGCTGCCTGTTCAGCTGCCATAACAATGTTTGAATTATTTGGGAGAACATAGACCATGTCAGCATTAGCTTGATGAATGGCTTTTGTCAAATCTTCAGTACTCGGATTCATCGTTTGTCCACCTTCAATGACAACCGTCGCCCCGATACTCTTAAATAGCTTTTCAACGCCATCGCCGGCACAAACCGTAACTATCGATAAGGGTTGCTTGCTTAATGGCTCTGTAGAGGCGCTGGCACGGGCCTCCGTTTCCGATGCCAATGCAGCATGCTGCTCTCGCATATTGTCAATTTTAATTTTAATTAATTCACCCAATTGTTGACCCAAATTCAGCAAATGACCAGGGTGCTCGGTATGAATATGTACCTTTAACAACTCCTCATCTGAGACAACAAGTAAGGAATCACCGTATTGTGACAATTCTTTGCGTAGGGAAGGTTCATCAAATTGACTTCTGTCTGTCAACCGGACCATGAATTCGGTACAAAAACCGTATTGAATCGCGTCAGTTGTAGTTGTATCGTGGTCTTGATCATGAACCCATTCTTCCGTAACAGCCTGTGCTGGGTGAACCTCTTGGATCGCCTCACCAGACAAATAGGCCTGAAATCCTTCATAGATAGCAACAAGTCCTTGACCGCCAGAATCAACAACACCGCCCTCTTTTAATACCGGCAGCAGATCAGGTGTTCGCTGCAAAGAGGCCCGTGCTTCCTTAAGCACTTGTTCGACGACAACACGCAATGGTAATTTCCGCGATGTTACTTGCTGCGCGGTGTTTGCCGCATCCTTAGCCACAGTCAATACAGTTCCTTCCACTGGCTTCATAACCGCATTATAAGCTGTTTCCACGCCTTGCTGAACAGCCTTTACAAATAATGGGCCATCAAGATTTGATTGTCCTTCTAAAGCACGAGAAAAACCGCGAAATAATTGAGACAGAATCACCCCTGAGTTTCCCCTGGCCCCCATCAATAGACCTTTAGCGAACAATTTCGCTGCATCATCGACTGTTGTAGGATTGCCCTCTCTAAGCTGCTTAATCCCCGACTGATACGTTAAATTCATATTGGTTCCAGTATCACCATCAGGGACAGGGAAGACATTTAATCCATTAATAAACTTAGACTGAGCGTCTAACGCTTCAGATCCTTTTATAAGAAATTGTTGAAACGCATGAACATCTAAACTATCCATCGTTTACACTGTGCCTCCTAGATTACGTGTTTGTCATATGGACGCCTTGGATAAAAATATTAATTGCATCCACTTGCACGCCTAGCATTTGATCCAATGTGTATTTCACCTTGGTTTGGACATTGTTGGCTACTTCGGAAATTTTCGTTCCATAACTGACTATGATGTACATGTCAATGTTCAGCTCATCATCATTCTGATGGACGACAATACCTTTACTAAAATTATCACGTCCTAGAAGTTCCGTTAGACCATCCTTCAATTGCCTTTGTGATGCCATGCCTACAATCCCATAACAATCAATAGCAGCCCCCCCTGCAATCGTCGCAACAACATCTGGGGCGACATCAATTTGTCCGTAATCGGTCGCTAACTCAATCACCATTGGATAGCCTCCTTATCTTTTTAAACCATCTATCAACATTTTACTATATATGCCCCTAATTTGAAAGCTAGATCCTGCATCACCATGAAGTTCTTTCTTGCATCGTAAGATTATTAGTGTTAATATTATTGCGTATTTGCATAATGTAGAAAAGCAAGGAGGTTTGTGTCATGGGTAAAAAGTGCTATGTCACTGGAAAAACGACTAAGTTCGGACAAAACCGTTCTTTCGCTGAAAATAAGTCCAAACGACAATTTAAGTCTAACCTGCAAAAAGTACGTATTATGGTTGATGGCAAACCGAAAAAAGTTTACGTATCCGCTAAAGCACTTAAAGCAGGGAAAGTCGAGCGCGTTTAATTAAAAGTACAATTGGGCATTAACAAAAAAAGCACCGTATACGGTGCTTTTTTTGTTATCCTTTGCGGAATGATCCTAGAACAGCTCTCACAAATCCACCAAGAAATTTTGGTAACTTAACAGTATAAAACTTCATACTCCTCCTCCTTGTATGTCACGCCTTCTCCTCACTTATAAATATATGAAATTAAAAAAGTCTTGTTACTATTATATTCAGTAAGTGAAAAATAGTACCCATTTTCGCTGATATTTTATTAATCTAATGATCAGCATCCCGACTCATAATGTGAAGCAAATAACCACTGGTGAAATCTAATGATCCCGACTTCCCCACCAACTCATTGCTTATACATAATGACGAACCCCAAGATAATTCCGCTTTATTTAATGGATATTTAAAACCATCCAAAGTTATGCCTCTAACTTTTTTAGAAAAAGCAATAAAGGAATGATATTCATAGGAGGAAACGCTCTTGATCTCATGATACCCTGGAGCAAGAAGAGTGACCGTATTTTGCTGATCAACCAAATAAACGGCAACACCTGAAGTCAAACTTTTATACAGAAGCTGTACGTTCATTAAGGTATGATCCAACCGTCCACCAGTGGCTCCGATAACAAAACAGGCATCCGCATCCTGCTCCATGACCCAGTCAATCGCAATCGCCAAATCCGTGTCATCCTTCTCAGATGGAAAGATATCCATGTGCAACGAATGACTGTTCATCCTTTGCCGTTCTTCGTCCGTAATTGAATCAAAGTCCCCAAATGAGCGAACGGGCTGAATCCCTTTCTTATAGAGATCATAGGCACCACGATCGACGCCGATCCACCGGCATTGCCTGAACCGTTCATCATCCAAATTTGGGCGATACTGACTCGGCGCACCAGCTAAAATCGCATAACTCGGCATATTAATGCCTCTTCCCTGTATCCATTAAGGTTTGAACAGCCCGTTCTCGGTCGGGGGCTCCGAACACAGAGGATCCGGCGACAAACCATTCAGCCCCAGCGTCACGGCAGCGACCAATGGTATCCGCCTTGATGCCGCCATCCACCTCAATGGGAATGGTCAGACCAGCCATTTGAATAACCTCTCGGGCCTCAGCGATTTTATCGGTCATCGCTTCTATAAAAGACTGACCACCGAAACCAGGATTGACAGTCATAATTAATATAAAATCTATCTGATGTAGGACATGCTTAAGTGTATGAATAGGGGTTCCCGGATTCAGAGCAACACCAGCTTTGATACCTTGAGCCTTGATTTGCTGAATCACTCGATGAAGATGGGGACAGGCTTCCTGGTGCACGGAAATACTATCTGCACCCGCCTCCACAAAGGATTGTATATAGTCCTCTGGTTGTTCAATCATCAGATGCACATCCAGATGACTCTTGGTCAACGGACGAACCGCTTCAATGACGATCGGACCCATGGATATATTTGGAACAAAATGCCCGTCCATGACATCAATATGCAACATGTCGACCCCAGCATGTTCTATCGCTTGAATCTCAGATGCGAGATGGGCAAAATCAGCAGCTAACAAAGATGGAATGACTTTCATGTTAGTATCGCCTCTTTTCATTCTTAATTTCTTGTAAAAACATTTTGTAATGGTCGTATCGAGTTTGATCAACGTCACCTGATTCAACCGCCGACTTTACAGCGCACCCGGGTTCACTATCGTGCAGACACCCTCTGAATTTACATTCTGGTATTAAGGGACGCATATCAGCAAAATAAATGGACAAATCTTCAGACGCAATGCCATGAAAATCTAATGAACTAAAACCGGGCGTATCCGCGATTAACGCGCCACCGATTTCAAGAAGTTCAACGTGACGAGTCGTATGTTTTCCCCGCCCTAAATGTCGGGAAATCTCAGTTGTTTCTAACTCAAGGGACGCGTCTAAAGCATTCAACACACTTGATTTGCCAACACCTGATTGACCGGCAAAAACAGCCAGACGTTGGCCTAAAGTATCCTTCAATAAGTTTAGGCCATCCCCCTGGTACGCCGACGTAATAAGGACGGTATATCCAATGTCACGGTATAGCCCGACAACTTCTAGAAATCGGTCTTTTTCAGTATCTGGCAACAAATCAAATTTGGTGATGCATATAACCGGCTCAATATCATGAGCCTCAATTTGAACTAAAAACCGGTCAAGCAATTTGCGATCAAATGTCGGATGTTGTGTGGAGAATGTTAAAATCGCAGCGTCAACGTTCGCAATCGGCGGCCTGATTAATTGATTTTCTCGCTCATGTATAGCCATAATATAACCTTGATCCGCCTGCTGAGATGTATATTCAACACGATCACCCACTAATGGCGTGATCTTTTGTTTTCTGAATTTCCCGCGCCCGCGGCATTGGATCAGAGTTCCTTCGTCATTTTTAACATAATAGTATCCGCTTAGCGCCTTTAAAATTCGGCCTTCAGGCATATGATCATCCTTTTAATTTTTAGGCTCTTTTCGTATGCATTGTCGCTTTTTAGTCACAGCCCAAATACACTTCGCTTTCCGCGAGCGACCAGTGAGCCTCATGCCCACACCCGGGGTCCCCGAAAAGCGATTTTGGCTTTTTGGGGTGGATTGATGTGGGTAGGATCCGCGTTGTCACAGGACGTAGGCCTGCAGGACGCGGGTCAGTTCGACGTTGCCACAGGATGTGGCGCTTTTAGTCGAACATCCCGACATTAGCTGACCATCCTTAATACGTACCCCGCTTCGTTCTGCGGGGTCTCACTTTGGCCGCGGTCCCGCTGGAGTCTACGTGTATTCGGGCTGCTCACACCATGTAACATTTTTTGTAAAATTACTGGTTTTAATCCGCTGCTTCTTTTTTGGCGGTCTTGTACTGAATGGTTTGATCGCTGATAACCTCACCATCCGCGACCACTTTATAATGTCCGCTGCCACCAGGTTCAATCGTTAACGGTACTTGATACGTTTTGGTTTTTTTGATGGTTTCATCTGTCAATAAACTGTTATTATGGTCAACATCACTGTAATAAATTTGGACGTGACGCTTGTTTGTCTTCTTATCCGAGTTCTTTTTATCTTTCTCCTTATCTTTTTTATCTTTATCTTTTTTATCATTTTGTGGTTGCTGTTGAACGTTGACTGTTATTTCTCGTTGGATCGTTACAGGCTTTTGTTCAGGGCCCTTTGATAAATAAACGGTCACTTGTGAGCCTTCTTGGACTGTTTCACCTGACGCCGGGTCCGTCTTTAACACATGATCTTTTTGAACATCCTCAGAATACTCACCTTCAGAAAAATCAGCGTCAAATCCGGCATTCTCTAATTCCTCTCGGGCATCACTTTGGCTAAGCCCTTGAACGTCAGGCACTTTAGCCGTTGGAACCCCTGTACTTACAGTTAATGACAATGTAACTTCAGACGCCACTACTTCTTCGCCAGATGCCGGTGTTTGTTTGATAATTTTTCCTTCTTCTACATCTTCAGATGACGTCTCTTTCCAAACGACATCTTGAAATTGATCTTTGTCAATCATATTCTTCGCGGCGGTTTCCGTTAAGCCGGTATAATCTTTGATTTTGGTTTGTTCTGGTCCTTGACTGACGATCAAATTCACCGTTGCATTTTTCTTAACCGTTTGACCAGCTTGAGGCGTTTGGCTGACAATTTTTCCGGCCTCAACGTCATCATTCGTGACATTCTTCCGTTTGTTATACAAATGATTTTCCCTTAGTGTATCCACCGCTTCTGAATAAGTCTTTCCTTTTAAGTCAGGCACTTGGACATTGTCCACAGCTAAAAATTTAGGAACCAGAAAAAAAGCTAAAATAGCAAGGATTGCGATACCAATAAGGGCTATCGACCACCAGAGGGCTTTCTTTCCCTTTTTTTTCTTTTTAGGTGCATCCTGCTGCGACTGATCACTCTGTTGTTCTCCGGAATAGGGTTTTGTTTGTTCAACATTATCATAAATGCCATCCGGTGACGTTGACTGATCAGGTACCGGAATAATTTTCGTTTGATCCTCATCATCGTCGCTTGGCAATGAAATCCGCGGCTCAGTGACACGATCAGGCTGAAGCGCCGTTTCCAAATCATCATATAGCGCACCTATGTCATCGTACCTGTGATCTGGATTTTTCGCTAAAGCCCTGATAATAACATTTTCCAAGCTTTGTGAGAGGTCAGGTCGAAGGGTCTTAGGCAGCGCCGGCTGCTCATTAATATGTTTTAACGCAACACTAACAGGTGAATCCCCCGGATAAGGCAATTGACCCGTAAGCATTTCATACATGACAATGCCTAATGCATAAATGTCCGATTTAATGGTTCCCTTTTCCCCTTTAGCTTGCTCAGGAGATAAGTAGTGTGCAGAACCCATAATTGAATTCGTATAAGTAATCGTCGCTGACGTCATCGCTAACGCAATGCCAAAGTCCGTGACCTTAACAAGTCCCTGTTCATCAATCAGGATATTATGCGGTTTGATATCTCGATGGACGATACCATGCTGATGTGCGTGCTCAATGGCTGACGCGATTTGTTTTGAAATCGAAATGGCTTCTTGTTCAGAGAGCGGCGCATATTGCTTAATATAATCTTTCAGCGTGTCACCATCAATATACTCCATTACAATATAATAGAGATCAGCTTCTTCACCAATATCATAGATGCTTACAATACTTTCATGGGACAGACTCGCCACCGACTCCGCTTCCCGGCGAAAGCGTTTAATAAACGCTTCGTCTTCAGCATATTCACTTCTCAGTAACTTCACAGCAACTAAACGGTCAAGAATCAGGTCCTTAGCTTTATAGACGACGGCCATACCGCCATCACCGATACGCGAAATCACCTTATATCTATCGTTAATTTTTTCCCCAATCATTCGGCATCACCTTTAGGGTGTTCGACGATCGCCAACGTAATATTATCTTCACCACCGGCTTGGTTCGCCTCTTCAACTAACCGATCGGCACGCTCTTCAAGTGTCCCTTCAGTCTGAAGCACCTGTGCTAACTGATGATCGGTTAATTTGTTCGATAATCCGTCTGAACACAACAGAACAAGCCCACCGTCCTGCCATTTGAACGTGAAGGTATCGACATCAATATCGTCATCGGTCCCCAATGCCCGCGTTAAAACGTGTTTTCTCGGATGGTATTCGGCCGCTTCTTTCGTTAATTGACCTGCTTTGACTAATTCATTGACCAATGAATGATCTTCCGTTTGTTGTTGAATACCTTGATGAGTGTCAAATAAATAGCACCGACTGTCACCGACATTGGCCACAGCAACAAAATCATGACTGCATAAAGCGGCCACCAAGGTCGTCCCCATACCTTCGTACTCGCTGTTCGTTTTCGCATAATCATATAAGTGACGATTGGCTGCTTTGATAGTTTCCTCCATCCATTGCATAGCCCTAGACACTTCAAGCGGAGCATCAAGCTGTTCCCATTGTTCTCTAATAAACGCCATCGCCATATCACTGGCAACATCCCCAGCTTTATGTCCGCCCATACCATCAGCAACAACAGCCAAAGTTTGCTGGGGATTCGTCAAAGTCCCCCCTGTATCCTCATTATGATCACGATACATCCCGCAATCCGTTCTAAATACATTGTTCATGTTTTCACCTCTTATCAGTGACTGATGATCTTAACAAACCCACTGACCACCTGACCTACCCCTTTATTAACGAAGCGATAAAAAAACCATCCGTATCCAAATCCTGGGGTAAAATCTGCATCATTCCGCTATGTTGCCATTCAGCATTTTCTCTTACCTTGTCCGGCATTCGTTCGAGTAATGTTTCATCGAGTGACAAGGTATTATGATCTTGAAGGAGTTTGTCAACCACTTGCTGATTTTCCTGCGGTTCAATGGTACACGTACTATACACTAAACGCCCGCCTGGTTTTAGGCAATCAACCACACCTGCTAAAATGTCTGCCTGAATAGCAGCAATTGCTCGGACATCCTTTTCTTGCTTTTGCCATTTAATTTCAGGTTTGCGGCGAATCACGCCCAAACCCGTACAAGGCGCATCCACTAAAATCCGATCGAATTGCTTATCGGGTTGGTGCTCGTTCATAAGACTGGCATCAAGCACTTGAGTATGAACGGACGTCAACCCTAACCGTTTAGCTTGTCCAAGAATTAAAGCTGTCTTATGTTCATGCACATCTAAAGCAAGGATATCTCCTTGATTGTTCATTAATTCGCCAATATGTGCCGTTTTTCCTCCTGGACCCGCACAAGCGTCCAAAACCTGTTGCCCCGATTGTGGAGCCAAGGCATGAGCAACGAGCATTGAGCTTTCATCCTGAATTGAAAAATGACCTTGTTTGTAAGCTGAGGTTTGGACGGCTGTCCCGTTCTCTATGATAATCGCATCTGAATGCCATTCACTTGCCGTAGCCGTCACTCCCTCGTTAGATAATTGATTTATCAAAGATTGTCGATCCGTATGTAATGAATTGACCCGGGCGGTTGTCGCTGGTGCTGAATTATTTGCCTCACAAATCCGGGTCGTCTGCTCATGGCCATAAATGGACGACCAGCGGTTAAACAACCACTGAGGATGACTGACCTGCACAGCCAACCGTTCGCGCTCTGAAGGGATTGAATTAGTATCATTCAAATGATGACGTAAAAATCCCCGCAACACCCCGTTGACAAAACCGGATGTTTTTTGGTGACCTTTTCGCTTGGCAAGACGAACAGCTTCATTCACAATCGCATGTTCCGGCACTTTGTCCAGAAACACCTTTTGGTAAACTGACATCAGCAATAGTAAACGAACCCAGCGTTTCATTTTTTTTTGTTTGATATAAGGTTCTAAATAAAACTCGAGCAATCGTTTTTGCTGCAGCACGCCATATACGATGTTAGTCAACAGCCCCGTATCTTGCCTGTTCAGATCATGATTTTCAATCGCAGCGTTCAACGTTAATTGACTGTATGCCCCCTCTTGCTCAACTTTCAACAATGTCTCTAAAGCAATCTGACGAACATTGGCCATTATGATTCTCCTAACCGGGTTCCCTTGGTAAGATCCGTTCCGTTTAAAAACCGGGCTGCACTCATGCGTTTTTTCCCTGACGGTTGACACTTGGTCACTTTAATCCCCGTAGCATCGCCCGTTTGAACGACAAAACCATCGGATTCTATATCAATAACTGTGCCCGGTTCTGATGCAGACTCACAGCTGACTTTTTCGGCAACCCATATTTTTAACACGCGACCGTTCAGCTTGGTATAGGCCACAGGAAATGGGTTCATGCCTCTAACCTGATCATAAATTGCTTGTCCAGGACGATGCCAGTCTATGACTTCATCTTCCCTTTTAATATTGGGCGCATAGGTGACTGCAGCTTCATCCTGGGGAACCGGCGTCACATCACCTTGCTTTATTTTAGGCAATGTATCTGAAAGTAACTGAGCACCGGCATGACTTAATTTATCATGCAAATCTCCAACGGTATCGGTCTCATCAATCGGCACGCTAACTTGCGCCAGCATGTCTCCAGCATCCAAGGCTTTGACCATATACATAAGCGTCACACCTGTCTCCTCTTTACCGTCAATAATCGCTTGATGGATCGGTGCTCCCCCCCGATAAGCAGGAAGGAGTGATGCGTGAACATTAATACATCCCATAGGCGGTGTGGTTAACAGACTTTCCGGTAAAATTTGACCATAGGCAGCCGTGATCACGACATCCGGTTCATAGGACAAAATGTTTTGAATCACCCCCGGATCACGTACTTTTTCCGGCTGTAAAACAGGGATCCCCTCGTTAACAGCCGTTGTTTTGACCGGCGGCGGTGTTAGAATTTTTTTTCTGCCTTTTGGACGATCAGGCTGAGTAACAACGGCTTGGATATGGTAACCATCACGAATGAGTTGTTCCAAAACCGGAACCGAAAAATCCGGCGTTCCCATAAAAATGATATTCATCAACAACGACCTCTCTATCATAAGTTCAATTACATTAGCATATAAGGGTTCATATCGATCGCAATAGATAATGTGCCTTTTGCGATTTGATCTTGATAATGGTTTAAAAGTTTTTTTAACGTTTCATGTAATCCCGGTTCATATTTATACTTTATCATAACATGATAACGAAACTTATCCTTAATCCTTGCAATCGGCGGCGCCACCGGACCAAGAATCATGGATCGTGCACTTAATGTTTCGCGCAAATGCTTTGCGATGTTCTCAGTGATTGTAACAACCGTGGTTAATTCGCTGTGAGTCACGGTGATTAGTGATAGAAAATAATAAGGCGAATATTGGTGCTGCCTGCGAACCGCCATCTCTTTCTGATAAAAACTAAAGAAGTCATGCTCCGCGGCCATTTGGATCGCATAGTGTTCAGGGTTATAACTTTGAATCACCACTTGGCCTTTTAGTTCATGCCGCCCGGCACGGCCGCCGACTTGAGTCAACAATTGATAGGTTTTCTCTGAAGCACGAAAATCCGGCAGATTCAGCATCGCGTCAGCTGCAAGAACCCCTACGAGTGTCACCTTAGGAAAGTCTAGTCCTTTAGCAATCATTTGGGTTCCGAGTAGTATATCAGCTTCTCCACTTCCAAATCGGTTTAAAAGTTTCTCGTGCGCCCCTTTTCGTCCAGTTGTGTCAACATCCATCCGGATCACACGCGCTTCGGGCAGTAATTGATTCAGAGCTTCCTCAACCTTTTGGGTACCGGAACCAAAGTAGCGGATGTATTCACTATCACACTCTGGACATGTTTCCGGCATGGATTGATCATACCCACAATAGTGACATTTTAATTGATTGTATTTGCGATGAAAGGTTAGAGATATATCACAATGTGGACACTCAACAACATAACCGCAATCCCGACACATGACAAAAGTTGAATAACCGCGGCGATTGAGAAATAAAACACTTTGTTCACCTTTTTCAAGATTGGCTTGCAGCTGATCGAATAGTTGCTTCGAAAACATGGAATGATTGCCGTTCCGTAATTCCTCACGCATGTCGACAATAGCAACCTCAGGCATGGTCTGATTATTCACTCTTCGCGCAAGGGTTGATAGCTGGTAATTCCCTTTCTGTCCTCGAGCATAGGACTCTAGAGAAGGGGTTGCACTACCGAGGACAACTGGACATTCGTGGTACTGCCCGCGGACAATCGCGACATCTTTGGCATGGTAACGCGGATTTTCTTCTTGCTTATAGCTTGTCTCATGCTCTTCATCAATAATAATCGCCCCGAGATTGTCAAAAGGAGCGAACACCGCCGAACGAGCGCCGACGACAACGTTGACCTCATGGCGATAAATCTTGCGCCACTCATCGTATTTTTCCCCTTTGCTTAACCCACTGTGCATCACAGCGACATCAGAGCCAAACCGGCTTTTAAAACGCTCGACCATCTGCGGCGTCAGTGAAATTTCCGGAACTAACACAATCGCTGTTTTGCCGCGCTGTAACACTTCTTGAATCATTTGTAAATAAATTTCTGTTTTACCGCTGCCGGTCACACCATGACATAGGTGAACGTGATGTTCATTTGCTATGATATCCTTATAAACCGCCTGAAACACGTCAGCTTGCTCAGCTGTCAGCGACAATGGCTCCGTTGGCTTAACGCTTTTGTCATCGTAAGGATCACGGTACACTTCTTGTTCAAACTCCGTGAGCCATCCTTTATCAATTAACGTACGAAGCACAGAACGTCCGACACCCGTTTGTGTTATTAATGCCGATGTTAATAAGTGATCTGTGTTATTGTCATAGAAAAACTTAAGGACGAGCTGCTGCTTTTTAGCGTTTTGATTTAACTGGGGTATGATCTCTGGAATGTGCTGTAGATCAACAGTGAGTTGGATCACCTTTTGTTTCTTAACACTGCCTTTTTCGGTAATTTTAAGTCCTTCAGACAATACCCCGTCCTTAATCGCTGAGTGAATAGATGGCTGCCCATCGGCCATTTGCTTTTCTAAATCAGCAACAGCGATTTGTTCCCGACCGTTAATAACTTTAGCGATTTCTGGGTGAAAGATTTGCAGTCGCTCATGATCTTGAACGCTGACCACTTTTTTATAATTAGCCTTCATCGCCGCTGGCAATAGAGTTTGATAAGCAGTGTATAAATAACATAGCGTCTGTCCCGCTAACCATTCACCGAGCTGCATCATTTCTTTATTTAAGACCGGCGTATAATCAATGAGTGTATCAATGGCCTTTAATTGATTAACTTCCGAGGTGTCCTGAACATGATAGACAAGCCCCATGAGCTTACGATTGCCGAATGGAACCGTAACTCGCATACCCGGTTCAATCAGGGACTCCCATGGCTCAGGAATCTGATAATCGAACGGTTTATCTGTTTGAAATAACGGCAGATCGACAAGCACTTGAGCAATCATGATGACGACCCATCGCCCGTGAACAGCTTACTGATGTCACCAATGATTTGGGCCGCAACATCTGTTTTTGACATAAGCTCCATAGCCCTTTTCTGACCATCCTGGGTAAAAATAATCACTCGATTTGTATCGGTTGCGAATCCCGCATCATCGGCCGCAACATTATTAGCCACAACCATATCCAACTGTTTGTTAGCCATTTTTTGACGTGCGGCGGTCTCAATATCTTGTGTTTCCGCTGCAAAACCAACGAGAAATTGGTTTGTTTTCTTTTGTCCTAAAGCCGCAGCGATATCGGGATTTCTGACCATTCGAACAACCATGTCATCATCATGCTTTTTGATCTTATGTTCAGATACTTCATCAGGACGATAATCAGCAACAGCGGCCGATTTGATCACAACGTCAGCGGTATCGAAACGGTTCAAGACCGCATCATACATTTCTAGCGCTGTGGTCACGCGGACGATGTCGACATCTTCAGGCGCGGCGAGTGAGGTTGGGCCCGATATCAATGTGACATCCGCCCCTGCTTCGCGAGCAGCCTGGGCGAGTGCATACCCCATGCGCCCGGTTGAACGATTTGAAAAAAACCGGACAGGGTCAAGCGCCTCTCGTGTTGATCCAGCTGTAATCAAGACATTTTTACCTTGAAGCCCGCTGTTCTCGGTCCCAAAGTAAGACGTGATGCGGGCAACCATCTCTTCCGGTTCCGCCAATCGGCCTTTGCCTGTCCAACCACACGCAAGATTCCCTTCACCAGACTCAATGATAGCCATTCCCATGTCATTCAAAATGGTCATATTACGTTTGACAGCGGGATGTTGATACATATTAACGTTCATCGCCGGTGCTATCCATACAGGAGCCTGTGTCGCAAGAACGGTCGCCAGAACCATTTCATCCGCTAATCCGTTTGCAAGTTTACCAATAACGTTTGCCGTTGCTGGAGCAACTAAGACTAAATCAGCCTTATCAGCCAAATCGATATGAGCGATTTGATGCGGAACTTTTTCAGTAAAGACATCGTCATGTACAGGATTACGAGATAAGGCCTGAAATGTCACTGGTGAGACAAATGCCTTTGCCGACGAGGTCATGATCACATGAACATCCGCCCCTGCTTTGGTTAACTTACTCGTTAAATCACAGGCCTTATAAGCGGCAATACCGCCAGTGACACATAACAGAATATTTTTTCCTTTAATAGACAACAACAGTCCCCCCAGTCTTTGAACAATATAGATGAAGCACATCATCTATGGTAGAAAAAACAACAACCTGACAAGAGGTTGTTGTTCTCGTGTGATTATTTCTTTGGTTTCAATAAGCCTTCATTGATTTCTTCCAAAGCTTTACCTACCAATTTATTGGATGTCGAGTCTTCAACCATTGGTTTGTAATCCACTTGCAACTCATGAGCTCGCTTAGCTGACAAACTGCAAAGTGTATATTTGGAATTCACTTGCTCAAGCAATTCATCGATGGAAGGTTGTAGCATCATTTGTGATCGACCTCCGTTAGACGTGTATATTTTTTCATGACCCGAGACCGGTTGCAATGCTCAGCTGTCACAATCGCTTCAATCCGATCACAGGCAAGTTCAACTTCATCATTTTCCACAACATAATCATAATGCTGCATCATGTCAAGTTCTTCCCGAGCGGTTTGTAGCCGAGTATCAATCAGATGACCCGTTTCAGTACCTCTTTCTGTAATCCGTCGCCTTAACGCATCCAAACTCGGCGGAGCCAAAAAGATAAAAACACCGCTAGGAAAATTGTTTTTTACTTGCATAGCCCCTTGTACTTCGATTTCAAGCAAAACGTCTTTACCGTCATTCAAAGTCTTTTCGACATAGTCGAGGGGGGTTCCGTAATAATTACCAACGTACTCTGCCCATTCCAACAACTGGTTATGACGAATCATATCTTCAAATTGTTCTTTGGTTTTAAAAAAATAATCAACACCATTTTGTTCACCTTCACGCGGCGGACGAGTCGTTACCGAAATTGAATATTGAATCGTCGTGCTGCGCTTTTTTAATGCGCGGTTAACTGTGCCTTTACCAACACCAGACGGCCCGGAAAGGACCATTAATAATCCACGGTCGTTATGCGTCATAACCCTAGACCTCCATTAATTATCATCCGACAGATCGTCTGAGATCAATCTTTGCGATACGGTTTCAGGCTGAACGGATGACAAGATTACATGGTCGCTATCCATTACTATAACCGCTCTAGTACGCCTCCCATACGTCGCATCCACCAATTTGTTCTCATCTCTTGCTATTTTAATCAACCGCTTGATGGGCTGTGATTCCGGGCTAACAATCGATATAATCCGACTAGCAGATGCAATATTCCCGAAACCAATATTAATCAGTTGTACCATTTAAAATAAAGACCCCCTAAGTTATTCAACATTTTGTACTTGTTCTCTAAGTTTTTCAATATCAGACTTAATATCGACAACATATTGACTTATCGTAACATCGCCCGCTTTAGAACCAATCGTATTAATTTCCCGATTCATCTCCTGAATTAAAAAGTCTAATTTCCGCCCTTTAGGACCGTGTTCTTTCATTATATCAAAAAATTGCTTGATATGACTCTTTAATCTCGTAATTTCTTCGTCTATGTTGGATTTATCACTAAAAAACGCCACTTCATTCAGTAATCGCCCTTCATCTACGTCCACATCCTCTAAATATTCACG
Organism: Tuberibacillus sp. Marseille-P3662; assembly: GCF_900178005.1. Taxonomy (NCBI): domain Bacteria; kingdom Bacillati; phylum Bacillota; class Bacilli; order Caryophanales; family Sporolactobacillaceae; genus Tuberibacillus; species Tuberibacillus sp. Marseille-P3662. The sequence continues at coordinate 1,281,969 of NZ_FXBS01000006.1, forward strand.
AATGCGTTTGTCTAATTTTTCTTGATAGACTTCTGCAACCATAGGGGCATGTTCTTCTAACCGTTGAATGGTGGTGTTCAGTTGTTTTACACGCATGGCTAAATCATCCGCCAGGTTCATCCCTTCCGACTGCCGCATATTGACGAGTTGCTCGCAGGCTTCATGGACAGCTTGAAAAATATGATCATTAATCAGCTCCCTATCCACCGGTTCATCACTAACGTAAAATAGGTCATCTAATTGTAGTAAATCTTGATAAGTCAGTTGCTTATCAATGCCATATCGGTCACTCATTTGCTCTAGTTGGTCTATGTATTGTTTGAGCAAGGCCCAGTTGGTTTTGAGGCTTTGCGCGGATAATGACGTGCTGTCCTCATCCGTCATTAAATAGATTTTGCCCCGGCTAACATAAGACTTGATGATTTGTTTAACGGGTTCTTCGAGATACATCAATGATTTTGGCAAATGAACGGTCATATCTAAGTAACGGTGATTGACAGACTTCATTTCAACCGTTAATTCCCGCTCATCAATCGTTGCGATAGAGCGACCATATCCAGTCATGCTGTACATCATAATATCACACCCAAACTTATTCTAAAATAGATTCTATCGGTTCAACAAGAAAAATGGCAAGGATTTAACCCCAATCATTTGCATGATATACTATTAATGGAGAAGAAAGCGAGGGACTTATCATGGCTTTTGACGGCATTGTAACCCGATCCTTGGTTAACGAACTGCGCGACACGTTAATCGGTTCACGGATCGGAAAGATATATCAACCGCAAGCAACAGATCTTTTATTCCAAGTAAGACATTTTAAGCAGAAATTTCAATTGCTACTATCAACCAATGCGCAACTCGCAAGAATGCATTTTACTGAAGCTCAGTACCAAAATCCGAAAGAGCCGCCCATGTTTTGTATGCTGCTCCGGAAACATTTGGTTGGTAGTATTATCGAAAACATTGAGCAGGTCGGTTATGAACGGATCATTCATATCGATGTGAAAGCCAAAGATGAGATCGGCGATACCGTTCATAAACGGTTAGTGATTGAATTAATGGGCAAGCACAGCAATGTTATTTTAATCAATGCTGATACGGGTCACATTTACGATAGCATAAAACACCTCTCGCCAGCGATGAATTCTTATAGAACCGTATTGCCCGGACAAACGTATACACCGCCACCTGAACAGAATAAACTTAATCCTGAACAATTGGATCGTGATACGATCCTTAGACGATTGGACTTTAATGCAGGTAAACTCGATCAACAGATTATGCAAAATATTGAAGGATTTTCACCGTTGTTGGCCAGGGAAGTGATGCATAGAGCTGGCTTACCGCGACAAGATGCCGTGCTAGAAGCCCTTATGGATGTGAAACAGATCATTACAGAACAGGATTTTAAGCCGGCCATCTATCACAACTCAAATAGCAAAGACACGTTCCACGCTGTTAATTTAACCCATATCGATGGCCAGGCGGACACATTTACTTCTGTCAGCGCCATGTTAGAAGCGTTTTTCGGCGGCAAAGCGGAACGGGACACTGTGAAACAAAAAGTTGCTGATTTAACAAAATTATTAACCAATGAGCGAAAGAAAAATGAAACGAAATTAAAAAAATTGACGAAGACAGCACAGCAGTCAGAGAAAGCAGAAGAATATCAACTGTTCGGCGAGCTGCTAACCGCCCATATGCATAGAGTCCATCAAGGTGATGAAACACTTGAAGCGGTCAACTATTATGATGAAAATCAGTCAACGGTGACGATTCCGCTGGATAAAGAGAAATCCCCGTCTGATAACGCTCAAGCCTATTTTAAAAAATATAATAAAGCGAAAACCGCGGCGCAGATGGCTACTGAGCAAATAACGGCAGCTGAAGCCGAGATCGATTACTTGGATCGACTGTTGCAGCAGTTGGAATCTGCCTCTCTTGATGATATTGAGGAAATTCGTGAAGAGCTTCAGGATGGTGGCTACATTAAACGAAAGCAAACCCAGAAAAGAAAAAATAAAAAACACCGCCCGCAACCAGAACAATACGTTTCATCTGATGGCACATTGATCCTTGTCGGTAAAAATAACAAGCAAAATGACCATTTGACGATGAAAATGGCTCGATCCGATGAAATTTGGCTGCACACAAAAGATATTCCTGGTTCACACGTTTTGATCCGGAGCCGGGAAGCATCAGATGCAACACTTAACGAAGCCGCCAACCTCGCGGCCTTTTATAGTAAGTCAAAACAGTCTAGCTCCGTCCCTGTTGATTATACCTATGTCAAACACGTCCGCAAACCAAACGGGGCTAAGCCGGGTTATGTCATTTATGATAACCAGAAAACATTGTTCGTGACACCTGATGAATCTGAAGTTCATCGGCTAAAAACGAACGCAGAAGAGCCGTCCCAATTTTAATGGGACGGCTCTTATACACTCAATCATGTTAGCAACATTTATTTACCGATAAATTGTTGCGTCCAGATATCACCATTCGATACATACCCAACACCAATGTGTGTGAAATCGCTATTGAGGATGTTTTTACGGTGTCCTTCACTATTCATCCAAGCATCCACAACATCTTGCGGTGACGTTTGCCCTTTAGCGATATTTTCACCTGCTGTACGATACGAAATACCAAATTGGTCCATCATATCAAAAGGTGATCCGTACGTTGGGCTGTTGTGAGAAAAGTAATTGTTACTGGCCATATCCTTTGATTTTTCACGTGCCACTTTACTTAATTCAGTATCTACTTTAAGAGGGGACAGACCACGTTGTTCTCTTTCTTGGTTGGTAAGTTCAACCACTTTTTGTTCAAATTGGCTTAGTTGACTGTTTTGCTCCTGTTTTGACTGTTGCTGATTTTGTTGTGGCTGTTTATTACCAGATGGTGCCGATGCCTGCTTTGACTGATCAGCTTGTTCTGGGTTCTGTTTAGGATCTTTCTCAGTCTGTTGGTTCTGTTGCTGTTTTTGGTCAGACTGTTGCTGCTCTTCTGACTTAGAAGATTTATTGTCTCTTGTATCGTTTTGCTTCCAATCAACTTTTTTCCAATTTACTTGATGATCAAATTTTTTATCTAGCAAGTTTTGAACTTCTTGTTTTGAGAGATGATCACAATGTTGTTGAATGGAAACATTGCCTTTTGCCTGACTTTGATGGCTTTCAGCACTAGCTGTTTGAAAAGCTCCGCCAAACAAAACGGTTCCTACTAGTGCTGCTGTTGCAAAACCCTTTTTCTTCATCATTCTGTAGCACATCTCCTTTGCTGTGTTTGTTTTGCAACCTCATTCTAGCATGGATTTTTTGTAATATTTCAGGAATAGATTTCCTTATGATATCTTTGAGTCTACTATGACGTCAAATACAGATAATCATGCCCATTTTCAAGGAAAAAATAGATTCACCTGCTAGATTTTACATATCAATAATCATTGACAGGCTTTATATAGGCCTTCATAGGTTTACATACTTAGCCGATTTGTTATCTGACTGTAAACAATCTCATAGAAATGTATCTTTGTCATTTAACTTCAATCATCCGATTTATCCGCAATTGAAATGTAAGCATGACCGGCTAACACTGGTGTATGGGATATCGATGTCGCTCCAAGGTAAGCAAACATATCATCCAATTGTTCCTGTGAGTAGCGATGACGTTTGGTTGATACGTTCGACCACTTCTCAAGCGTTTCTTTTTCAAACCCTGTCAACTTTCGATCATTTATAACCGATTGAATCGCCTCTGGGCTCATCTTCTCCGACGGATTCAACATCGCAATCCTTCCCCCTGGCTTTAGGACACGAAGCATTTCTTCAATGCCTTTTTCTGGTTCGGGTAATAGGAACATCACACAAGTTGACAAGGCCACATCAAACATAGCAGTCGTAAAAGGTAACCTGTAAGCATCACCGACGCTGAAATGGCTTTTGCCTGCCATTCCAGCTCGTTCAGCATTAAGATTCGCTGCTTGAATCATATTCTCTGATAAATCAATGCCAGTGATTGAACCGGCCGCTGCTCCGTTTTTCAGCAATAACCGCCCCGTCCCGCAGCCAATATCGATAACATCCCGTTCCGCCCAATCACCAGAACGATCGATTAACTGCCAATGGATTTCAGAAAGCCACTCCGTTTGCGCCATTTGATCAAAAAATGCCACAAGCTCGTCAAATTCGTGACCCGGCATTTTCCGCACATAACCAACTCCCTTTTTTAGTTCTACCTATAGCATAGCGTGTGGTGAATTTTATAATCAATGACTTGACTTTTTAATGATTAGATTGAGTTCTGTAATTTGCGGGATCAGCCTTTCCTACAATTTTTTTGAACTCGCTTTGATTATTAAGAAGTGAGGGGTTCACCATATTAGGACTGACGTCAACGCCTGTAACGTTCGCCCCTCGTTGCAAGAACTTTTCGGCATACCATCCAGCTGCACATCCTGCATCAAGTATCTTGTTTCCATCTAATTTAACCTTATGCCTTAGATTTAACTGCAATTGTAATGGTTGTATCAGCAACAGCCTGTTTCATTCAGTTCCAGTCAATGACGTCAATCACATAAAAAGACGAGTCTGGGACAAATCTAAAACAGGATACCCAAAGCCGAACAATAAGCACCGTGCCCGCGGCAAGCGAAGGATTTTGACGAAGCGCTGACACAAACTACCATTTTAAACAAATAATCCGAACAGATTTTATAAATCGTTCGGATTATTCTGTGACGAATATACTTTTGTCCTAGCCTCGCCCTTCTTATTAAGACTTGTTTTTAGGATGATTAATTCGACCAATACCAAGTTCTTTCCCCTCTTTATAGATCGCTTTAATGAAACTCACAGTCATTAACAGCATGATAACTGAGAAAGGCAGAGCTGCGATAATCATGGTGTTTTGCAAAGCTTGAAGACCCCCAGTATATAGAAGAGCGAGTGCAGTAGCTGCGAGCAAAACACCCCAAGTTAATTTAATGGATTGACTTGGATCCTGCTTACCATCGGTTGTCATCGATCCTAATACAAATGTTCCCGAATCAGCAGAGGTGATAAAGAACGTGCTAATAAGCGCAATGGCAAGAATCGAAGCAACCATACCCAATGGGAAATTAGAGAAGACGCCGAATAATGATTCTTCTTTTGCCAGCGTTGAAATGGTATCAATCCCGTTGTGTTCGAGTGAAATAGCTGTTCCACCAAATGTTGCAAACCACAAAAACCCGATGATTGAGGGAACAATTAAGACTGTAAAAACAAATTCCCTAATGCTACGTCCCTTAGAGACGCGTGCTATAAATATCCCAACAAATGGTGACCATGCAATCCACCATGCCCAATAGAATATCGTCCATGAATTAATCCACTGTCTTGTCTCTTCGCTAAGCGGAGCTATACGGAAACTCATATTTGGAAGATATTCTAGATAAGATCCAATTGAGTTCGTAAATAAATTTAAAATAAATAACGTTGGTCCCATAATGAAAGTCACAATGAATAACAATCCTGCCAGAATCATATTAGCATTACTTAAAATTTTTATCCCTTTACCTAAGCCTGACCATGCTGAGATCATAAACAATACGGTAACGATGGCTATAATGATAAACTGGACGACAATGTTAACGGGTATGTCATACAAAAAAGACAGTCCGCCGTTTATCTGTACAGCTCCGAATCCAAGCGTTGTAGCGACCCCGATAACCGTAGCGATAACGGCAAGAATGTCAATCACTTTGCCTATAACTCCGTCAGCTCGCTTACCAATAATCGGGTGTAATGTGGCACTGATTTGTATGTCTTTTCCTTTTCGGAAATTAAAATAGGCTAATACTAGAGCTACAATCCCGTAGATCGCCCATGCGTGGACGCCCCAATGAAAGTATGTAAATCTCATAGCATCTTTTATTGCTTGATCAGTGCCTGTTTCCCCTGTAGGAGAGCTGGTAGCATAATGACTGATAGGTTCAGCTGTCCCCCAAAAGACAAGCCCTATCCCCATTCCGGCACTGAATAACATGGCAATCCAAGTAGGCCTCGAAAATTCGGGCTTTTCTTCTGGCTTACCGAGTTTAATTCTTCCAACTGGGGTGATTAAGAATACTAAACATACTAAGACGAATAGTGTCACCACAATAAGGTAGTACCACCCCAATTTATTTGATATAAATGTTTGGATATTCGATGTCGCTGTTTCTAATCCCTCTGGCCAAACGACACCTATAATAACGAGTATTAATAAAATTGCTGCCGATATTTTGAACACGGGTGTTAGTTTTTTTAACATCACAATGAACTCCTTTCTAGGAGAAATTGACACAATCGTCCTCCCTCATTGCGTTCATACTTTCCTCAGGGATCAAGCATTGATATAAAACGCTATGTGTCATTATTATCTCTAAGGCAAATCCTTTTATTCACCCATCTGTCTTAAGATACGGTTTGATAATGACCATTGGGCCACTCAGGGTCTTTCTGTACAAGCGATGAAGGTTTTTATCAAAAATAACAATATCAAGGTCAGTCGGTTCTGATGCTTCAACTTGAAGGAACCATCCAGCCATTAGTGCACCCTAATTTTGTTCAAAAAACGGACAGCATCAGCTTGTGATACTGTCCGTTTCCGGTTGAATAAAGAAAAACAAATGTCTTATTATATAGGAAACACTAAAATTGACTGGACCTTAAAATTCTTTTTAAGACTTGTTTTTAGGATGATTAATTCGACCAATACCAAGTTCTTTCCCTTCTTTATAGATCGCTTTAATGAAACTCATAGTCATTAACAGCATGATAATCGAGAAAGGTAAAGCGGCAATGATCATTGTGTTTTGCAAGGCTTGAAGTCCGCCTGTATATAAAAGAGCAAGTGCTGTAGCTGAGAGCAGTACACCCCAGGTTAATTTAATCGTACGACCGGGATTTTCGGATCCCCCTGTCGTCATCATTCCTAATACAAAGGTCCCTGAATCAGCTGAAGTAATAAAGAACGTGCTAATAAGCAGAATCGCAACGATCGAAGCAACCATGCCTAATGGGAAATTAGAGAAGACACCGAATAATGATTCTTCTTTTGCCAGCGTCGAAATGGTATCAATCCCATTATGTTCGAGCGAAATCGCTGTTCCACCAAAAGTGGCAAACCATAAGAACCCAATGACGGATGGAACGAGTAACACAGTAAAGACAAATTCTCTTACGCTCCGACCTTTGGAGACTCGAGCAATAAATATACCTACAAAGGGTGACCATGCGATCCACCATGCCCAATAGAATATCGTCCAATTATTAATCCATTCTCTTGTCTCTTCGCTGGTGGGCGCAATACTAAAGCTCATGGCTGGAAGATGCTCGATGTAAGTCCCAATCGTATTCGTAAATAAATTTAATATAAATAATGTGGGACCAATAATGAAAGTTAAAATGAATAACAAACCTGCTAAAACCATATTAGCATTACTTAAAATTTTTATACCCTTACCTAAGCCTGTCCAAGCCGAAATCATAAAAAGAACCGTAACGATAGCTATAATGATGAATTGAATAACAACGTTCGTCGGTATATCAAATAAAAAGGCCAACCCGCCATTGATCTGAACAGCACCAAAACCTAGTGTCGTGGCTACCCCGATAACTGTAGCGATAACCGCAAGAATATCAATGACTCTCCCAGTAATCCCATCAGCCGTTTTGCCGATAATGGGGTGTAAGGTCGCGCTGATTAAGCCAGTTTTTCCATGTCTGAAATTAAAATAAGCTAATACGAGTGCCACAATCCCGTAGATCGCCCACGCATGAATGCCCCAATGGAAATAAGTAAATCTCATGGCATCCTTAATGGCTTGATCTGTGCCTGTTTCCCCAGTCGGAGAACTGGTCGCATAATGACTGACAGGTTCAGCTGTCCCCCAGAAAACAAGTCCTATCCCCATTCCGGCACTGAACAACATGGCAATCCAAGTTGGCCTCGAGAATTCGGGTTTCTCTCCTGGCTCACCAAGTTTAATTCTTCCAACAGGGGTAATTAAGAATACCAAACATACTAGGACAATGAGTGTCACTACGATTAAGTAGTACCATCCCAATTTATGAGATATAAACGCTTGAATATTCGATGTTGCTGTTTCTAACCCCTTCGGCCACAAGACTCCAATAATAACGAGCACCAACATAATGGCCGCCGATATTTTAAATACGGGTGTGAATTTTTTTAGCATGACAAAGGACTCCTTTCCGCAAGAAATATGTCCCCTAAGAACCAAACATTTTATATTATGCTCTGTGTCATTATTCTCTCTAAGACGTATCCTTTTATTCACCTTATGCCAATAAAAAAAGGCGACATCTACACATGATGCCGCCCACACTAACTTCCTCTGAACACTGGATATCTCTAGCTATTTTGAGCTGATACCATTAGTATCAGCACTTGAGCTTGGTTATTTAATTCGATTGATTTTTAGTGAGTTGAATAGCTATGTATAACAGTAAACCAAAAATCCCGCCACTAAGAAATACATCTCCAAGCGTAGCAGGTAACTTTGTACGATTCTTTTATATCGTTAAAAATCATAATTCTTTAAAAGATGAAATTCCCATTATAAACCATTTAACCCAAACGCCTTATGCGAATGACTGTCAAATTAAGTCGACCATTGTTTCTAATTGTTTTTTACCCTCTAAAGCTGCTTTTAACATTTCAAGTGTAAAAGTAACTAAAGCTAATCTATCAGTAGTCACATAAAGCATTCGCTCTCCCCCTAGATATGAAATCTTCTCTTAAAATTGAAAAAACCTTAGTATCCCGGAACTCACCCTTGATAAACTCGTTTTGTCTTAATGTTCCTTCAAATGTCATGCCTACCTTTAACATTACTTTTTCAGAACCGATGTTATCTGTATCACAACCCCCCTCGATTCGGTTTAAGTGGATCACTTCAAAACCATATCTAATTAATGCTTTAATGGCTTCAGATGCGAAGCCATGACCCCAATAATTTTTATTTAAGACATATCCTAATTCCGCCTTCTTATGTTCATTGGACCAATCTACAAATGAGCAAGTACCGATGACCTTATGGCTCTCTTTCAGCACTAATGCCCATTCAGCGGATTGCCCCTTTTCATAACCATCAATGACGATCTTGATAAAATGATTTAGCGTTTCATCCTTGGATTTGTTGATTTCCCATGTCATATGGTGAGCGACTTCGGGATCAGACGAAAACTCAAATATATCATCGAGATCATTTAATGATAGTTTTCTTAATAATAGACGGTCGGTTTCAAGAGTCGGCATTCCTTTTAATAATCCCTCTATCTCCATAAATGTTTCACCTTGTATGAATGTTTATTTTTAAATTTCAGCAAACTCTCCTTGCATTCCATTAATCTATTCTTTTGCTTAATAACCATTATTTCAGATTTCAATACATTTTTTTCACCTAGGTTTTCTATTCTTATCCATTAAACCTTCCCATCAATATAGTATTATAACCGTTCCCGTCCGATAGAATCTTATCTCTTTTCAAGATACCTTCCACTACAAAACCATATTTTTCATAAAGCCTGATAGCTTTATCATTGGTTTCGAGAACATTCAAAGTTATATTCTTAATGTCATTTGAGTCTGCCCAATGAACAGATTCTTTTAACAGGTTTTTCCTATACCATATCCCCAATATTCGTGTAATACGCAGACTCCAAATTCTACTTTATGAGATATTCTTTTTAATTTGTTCCCTTCACATCTTGAAAAACCTACAATTCTCTTATTAGCTTCAGCAACTAAAAATAGGTTACTAATACTTTCTGTATCATCTTTAATTATCTGTTTAAAACCTGATTCATCTATGTACGCCTCGCCTTTCTCTCTATCTAAATTTTCTGTTTCGCCATCTATTTGCACTCTTACCTCAGATAAGTTTTTGGCGTCTTTCTCTATTGCAGACCTAACAACATAACGCAAATGATGAATATAAAATTCCTTTTGGATAATCCTCATCACAACGCCCCTCAATTAAACTATTATTCCTTTATATTAAACTTAATAAGCAATAATTATTAAGAGAAAATTATGACCTTAATTATTTCTCATGGCTTTCTAAACTAACGTCTACTAATAGTTGAGCAAAAAAATTACTTATCCCTTTGGAGGTGATGTATTAAAAATTCCTTATCTTCGGGGTATGTTAAATCTAAATTTTTTAGTTCCTCTGCTGATTTCCATGCAATATCATATATTAAATTGTCAGGGTCTTGAATGTTTCTTTCCCCATCAACAATATTGACTAAAAAATAATGGACTTCAAAAGATATATTGAGTTCTTCATAATTGCCACTTTTCACTTTTATTTCATCAACTATTTCTACAACATATCCTGTTTCTTCCTCAATTTCTCTTATACAACATTCGGCGAAAGTTTCATTGTTTTCTTGACCACCTGAAGGAATAGACCATGTTTTTATCTCATCAGGTTTCCCTTGTAACACCATTAACAATTCATCATTTTCATTTACACAAACACCTGACGAACCCAACCATTTTTTCATATTAACGCCCCCTGTTATATTGCTTAATAATTGCGGCATTTTGAAAAAATTTTCTAACCATACTCCCCGTTCAGGAAAGTTCTACAACCATCTTCAATGATACTTCATGGCAGTCAATTTTCAAACATTTTCACAAATTGAAAACCTGTCCAATAAAAAAAGACAGTACAAACTTACTATGCCGTCCATTATCACGTCATTTAATTCTCCTATGTACTAGAATTTCCAAACGTCAGGATTTAAGGATAAAGGATCCCACACTTAAAAACAGACCTCCATAGATCAGGTCTCCTACATCATTGCAAACACAGCTTTATAACTGTGGATGCGAATGTGTTACTAACGTAAACCGAATCCAAAAGAAATCTTGAGCTTTCTATACGGCTTCTGCTTGAATAATAAAACGATGTTGATGGACGTCAAAATAGCCTTTTGATTGAATGATCTGATAAACTTGATATAATTCATCCAGATAGTCTTCAATGTTAAAATTCGGAACTTGCCAAGGAATCGCCTTTAAATAATAAACTAAAGCACCAACGTCATAAAAACGTTGGACAGGAAACTCCTCTTTGCTATACAAGACATTAAAGTTGCATTCGTTAAGTTCCTCTAATGCTGTTTTTAGGTTCCAGTTATGAAACTCTTCATTTAAGGGCACCTCCATAGTCTCGTTTATTTGGGAACAATTCAAGCCCCCAACTTGTTGAGTGAGGAAAATTCCTGAATCTGAAATGATCCTTCTTAGTTCCGCTGAGGAATAAGAATCATGCTTGTTCAAAATTAGATCAAATTGTCCATCCTGCAGAGGAAGGTTGGAATCCTTTTCAAAATGAACCACGTTTACACCTAACGGCTCAAGCCGTTTTTTAGCAATTGGAACATTAGGCTTGTATCCCTCAGTTGCAAATACTGTTTCCGGAAAGGGCCGTAGCAAAGATAAAAATTCTCCCCCACCAGTCCCCATATCCAACATCGATTTTGCACGCTGAATCAGGGGTCTAGCGATGCTACCATAAGACCAAGTTAGTAACTCCTCCTGCACACGCCCAGTACCTGAAATAAAAGAAAAATCCCATCCGGAAAAACTTTGATTTATATCTTCAATATTATTCAAAAATTGATCCGTTATCATGCTTATGTCCCCCACTAGCCGTTTTAAATTGAGCTCTTATCTCTCCATATATCCTTGTTCAACGATAATCCCGTTCATTTTTTACACTTCCATATAGATAAAACTATCCCTACAAAATTACGTCAGAAATGCTTATCATTCATTTGAATTTAGAGCGAAATCCAAAATTTCTTGATACAGTATATGCCAATCACCATAGTAATTAGTAACATTATTGGGGTTTATAAAGATTCGTTGAATTGATTCATACTTTCCTTCAAAAGGATATATCTGCTTAATATCCAAACGATAGAACACCTGATAACCAACTTTCGGGTATGGGCTATTTTCGCTCCATTTAGGATTTTCGGTGTGGTCAACTGCGATGTATCCAAGCAGGTTACAGTCTCCTTCGACATAACCTTCTTCCATCGCTTCGCGTTTGAAACATGTTTCTGGCGTTTCATTTAATTCAATGTGACCCCCTGGAAAATCCCATCCCCTATGATTTAAGTCAACCAATAACAATTTCTTGTTGTGAAAGCAAAATCCATGAACACTTGTAATGAGGCCGTGGTCAGGCATTTGGTGATCACGATGCCAAGTTAATTTAACCTTTCCTCCACCCCAATCAACATAGGTACTTGTCATATCAATCTCCCCTATTTAAGCCTCAGTTTATAGTTTTGTGTAATTCCAAAACCTTTCCTACAACTTCATTGGAACTTGACTTAATTGGCGGCATCCATAACCCTGTCATCGGTCCATAGACAACGGGATTTAGTTCAACTTCATAGCCTCCGTATGAGAAAGCTTCTTTAGTAGGTAAATAGCCTAAATAGCCGTTAGTATATCCGCCGAAAAAAGCAAGATCATTACCTAATTGCTCTTTCCCCTCATTTAGTTTCGGAGATTGTCTATTTTCCAATCCCCTAAAAGTTCACTAGTTTTGCTACAATGAAGATTGGATCAAATACAATATACACAGGCTCTCTCCTTTGCTGTTTAGATATAGAAATTATATCATGTATTTCTGAATCGTCCTAATCTTAGAAGTCTTTGCTGTTTCAAGAGGATTTCCCTTACAACTAATTTGACCTCGCTTTTATTATTAAGAAATGAGGGCTCGTCATTAATTTATGATAGGATTTTTCTTTCACTTCTTTCATCTCCTGCTGCGGTTGAGGTTCGATCAGCTTGTCGAGATTGAAAAATTGAGTGGTCTCATTGACGATGCTTTGCATCGGTCTTCTGTAAAAACTGACATCAATCGTGATATTGGGTTTGTTCCAAGTATCTGTTAATAATTGGGTTTTAAAATAATCCTCACAATTGTGACTGGTATAATCCATAAACGGGTGATGAACTGAAAATAAAAAGGTTCCGCCTGCTTTTAGAATGCGGTTAAATTCCCGAAACGTGTGGGTCCAATTTTTTAGATAATGAAGCGTAAGTGAGCTTACGATCACGTCAAAAGAGTCATCCTCAAAAGGCAAAGTTTCCTGCAGATCATGACAAAGGAATGTTGCTTTGTCTCCTAAACAATGTTTCGCTGCTTGCACCATTTCAGGGCTAACATCGACGCCTGTAGCTTCCGCACCCCGGTATAGGAACTGAGCGGCATACCACCCAGCTGCACAACCTGCATCAAACACCTTTTTTCCATCTAATTTCTCGGGCAAAGCCGCCATCATGGCCGGGCGCTCATAATGGGCATTGTATGGGCTTGCCTCATCAACATCGTTTTTATATGTTTCGGCTAACCGATTATATGTGTCTCTTGTAGGCATCGTCATGTGCCATCCTCCTTGGACAGTAAGTATTAAAATTAAATGATGTTCTTCCTGCTCTCTTTCTTCATGAAATTCAACAGTAGTTTGCGATGATATGTAATCAAACGGTGTATAGTTGTTACTAGGAATTTTTCGAGTAGCAGCCATTTTATAAACGATTATCAAAATAACCACAGATACTGTAAAGGTAGTCGGCGCACCTATTAAGATGTACATAAAAGCCGCCTCATTCTAAGCTTCGGTGTTGCTCATGTTCTTTGTTCAGCATATAATAATAGTGGAGGTGAACACGATGGCAATGAGTGAAAAAGAAAAACTGATTACCTTGCTGAATGTTCTAGATGAAAAACAAATTTCTGCCCTAAGAACTGTTGTAGAATCAATGGCGTCAAAAGGGCAGGAAAAGCAAGAGCTCTACGGTGCCCTTAAGGTAAGTGAACCCACTTTTAAAGAATGGGATAACCAGGAGGATGATATATATAATGACCTATAAACAGGGTGATATGATTTTAATTCCTTTTCCCTTTTCAGACTTAACAGGAAACAAAAAACGTCCAGCGTTAATTTTAAATAAGCCGGACGCATACAGACAACCCCACCTAATTTGTATGATGATTACCTCAGTCCAAAGAAATACCCCTTCAGATATTTTAATTTCTCAATGGAAAGAAGCTGGTTTGCTAAAACCTTCTATGGCTCGGGTCAATAAAATTTTTACAATCGATGCTCCTATGGTCCGTGAAAAGCTCGGTCATTTAAAACAAGATGATTTCTGGTTGATTCTCTCCAAATTTTTAAGTTTATTTGATTACTCGATCATTTGACCAAGTTAGTAGCTGATTACCTTGTGTCATATATATCCCCTTGTATTTTGACAATAAGATCTCTGCAATAACACATTTATGACTTCTAGCCTACCTGTTGTATTAATCCAGTAAAGATTTGTTTCCAGTACAAGTTTTAAATAACCCACCCGTTTGGTCTTTTCTTCTAACTTCGCAAGCATGATTTTTGCAGAACCTTTTCTTCTGAAGTCCTTTGCCACAGACATTCCATATTAAAATGCCTTGATGATAACCAACAAAGAGGATGTTTTCTCTTCCCATGTAAGTTTTATGGATAGGATACAAGTCAGGATTCAATGTATCATCAATAAACCCAAAATGTTACTTTAGTCCTTTTAGTATAACTGTTGGGCTTCCCTTTCATTTTCTAGGTTAACCTCGGTAATTTTTAACCGGGAATCCTGTACTTTATTCATCTAATCTCACCTTCCTAAGAATGAAAATTACCAAAAGTAGGTTTTAAGTTATTTTGCTAACCCCTCCTATTAGTTCATGACACTTATTTCGACCAAGTATAATACACAAATTTTAACCTCTGCCCAGACATTTCGAACACCTCATTACTGGTAGCTATCAGTTTAAATCCGTTTTTCTCTAAGACTATTTGGGACGCTTTGTTATTATTAATCGTCTTCGCTTTAATTCTGTCTATGCTCTTCTCGCTTGCAGCCTCTAATAACAATCTTAGTGCTTGACTAGCAATGCCTTTCCCAATGTATCTTTTTCCCACTCTATACCCGACATAACCAAGAGTTTGAGTTTCGTCAATATCGACTAAATGCATTCTCCCAAGTATAGAACCTTCTTTATTTCGAGCGACATCTACACATGATGCCGCCCACACAAATTTTTATTTGGCTAACCCTTCTATCATCCAGTCTTCATTCTCCGGATAGTCATGCCAGCGTCCCAATAATGCACTTTGCTTATCATCAATATACCCTTCGGCTCCCGCAACAGACAATAAGGTTTGAAAATCGCTTAGGGTATAAACTTCAATACCAGCGTCTTTAAATTGCTTTTTGGATTGCTGCAATTGATACGTGAATATCGCTGCGACACCAACCACGTCCACGCCAGCCTCCTTAAGCGCCTTAACAGCTGATAACACACTGCCGCCGGTTGAGATCAAATCTTCAATAACAACAGCTTTTTGCCCCAGTTGTATCTTGCCTTCGATTTGTTGTTGTTTGCCGTGCGATTTCGCTGATCCGCGAACATAGACCATGGGTAGGTTGAGTGCGTCACTGACCCACGCAGCGTGCGGAATACCCGCCGTTGCAGTGCCGGCAATGACATCAACATCTCCAAATCTCTGTCCGATTAGCTCGACAAACGAATGAGCGATGGTCTTACGGATATCCGGATAAGCTAAAGTCAAACGATTGTCACAATAAATCGGCGCTCTTAGACCTGATGACCATGTGAAGGGATCATCGGGACGAAGGATAACGGCTTGAATATCCAATAGATGTTTCGCAATCTGTTCAGCTGCTTGTTTCATGTTCTTGCCTCCATTCGGTTAATACGCGTTGATATGCTTGATTCGGGTTCTGCGCTTTTGCAATCGAACGGCCGACGACGATGTAGTCACTGCCTAGCTCTTTCGCTCGACTCGGCGTGGCAATTCGCTTTTGATCATTCGCTGCATCTTCAGAAAAACGAATCCCGGGAGTGACGGTAATAAAATCTTGATGGACAGATGATTTGATGCGTTCAGCTTCCCATGGTGAACAAACAACACCATCACAACCGCTCTTCGCTGCTAATTGTCCATAAGAAACAATCACATCATCCATAGAATGATTAATCAATAGCTCTTGCTGCAATGTTGCTTCGTCAGTGCTGGTTAACTGAGTGACCGCAAGACACATTGGGTGCCTTTTCCCAGTAGGCGTTCCTGCTTTTAATCCAGCAATGGCTTGTGCCATCATTGCCTTGCCACCGGCAGCGTGAACGTTGACCATATCAACGCCGAGTCGAGCCAAGCCCTTCATGGTTTTATAAACAGTTGTTGGAATGTCGTGCAATTTAAGATCGAGAAAAATTTGATGTCCCTGCTGTTTTAACGTTTTGACTAAGCCAGGACCTTCCTGATAAAAAAGCTCCATGCCGATTTTTAAAAATATGGTCCGATCATCAAATGATCTTAGTAATTCTTCGCCTTCTGCTTGGCTCGCAACGTCTAAAGCTACAATCACGGGGTTATGCATGGCCGCCAGCTCCTTCCCGTCAAATCACTGATATGATTCACATTCATGGATGCCAACCGTTGTGGTAGTTCTTCAATGATTTTTGGACATATGAATGGATCAGTGAAGTTCGCGGTGCCAACCGCTACAGCACTAGCACCGGCCAAAAAAAATTCAATGACATCATCAACCGACTGAATCCCACCCATGCCAATAATCGGGATCGTTACCGCTTGACTAACGTCGTGAACCATACGGATCGCAACCGGTTTGACGGCCGGTCCACTCAAACCACCGGATCCATGGGCGATGATTGGCTTTTGTGTTGTCGTATTAATGCGCATGCCCATGAGAGTATTGATCATTGATAGCCCATCTGCACCTGCATGTTCAACAGCCTGGGCCATGGTCACCATATCGGCAACGTTTGGTGATAGTTTCACGTAAACCGGAACCTCAGAAACCTCTTTGACTGCTTTTGTTAACTCAGCAGCAATGGCAGGATCCTGGCCGAATGAGATCCCGCCTTCTTTTACATTCGGGCAGGAGATATTAAGCTCAAGCGCTGAGACATGAGGGGACTGTGATATTTGTTCAGCAACATACAAATAATCATCCGTCGTCGAGCCAGCAATGTTGGCTAGAATCGGTGTATCATAGTTTGCTAATCTTGATATCTCCCGTTCAATAATCTGCTCCACGCCTGGATTCTGTAAACCAATCGCATTCAACATGCCTGAAGGCGTCTCCGCAACCCGTGGTGTCGGATTACCAAAACGAAGTTCACGGGTCGCTGCTTTAATTGCGATCGCACCGAGGTTATTCAAATCATACATACCAGCGAACTCATCACCAAAAGCGAAACACCCCGATGCCGGCATGACAGGATTTTTCATCCTAAGACCTGGCAATTGGACATCTAGCATGACAGCTCCACCTCTCCGACTTGGAATACAGGACCATCTGTACATACTTTTTTATAATCGCTCGCACTTCCAGGTACACCGCATACGCAGGCGTAACAGGCACCGAGAGCACACCCCATCCGGGTTTCCAATGAAATGTAAACCGGACAGGCCTCCTGATAGGCTTGCATCGCTTGCAGCATCGGTACCGGTCCACACGCATAAATCACGTCCGCTGACAGACCCCGCTGATTGATGACATCCGTCACAAAACCTTGAGTTCCTGCTGAGCCGTCTACTGTCGCAACAAAAGTTTCACCCATGTTACAAAACTTGTTGTCATAAAAAACGGCTTTTTTATCAGCAAAACCGAGAACATGAATGGGCTTAACGCCTCTTGCCCTTAACTGTTTTGACAAGTAGTACAGGGGTGGGACACCGACGCCGCCACCAACAAGCAACGCGGTTGAATCGGCTCCTAACTCAGACAAAGGGAATCCCTGACCAAGCGGAGCTAATAAATTCACCGTTTCACCTGATTTGCGTTCCGATAAGTGGCGTGTACCTTCACCCTCCAGCCGGTAAATAAGTGTCAATTGCCTCATGTTAGAATCATAATCACAAATACTCAGCGGCCGACGAAGGACATTAGCTGAACCCGTTTGCACATGGACGAATTGGCCCGGCTCAGGATCAAACATTGGCCCGTCACTTGGAAGCGTCAGTGTCATTTCTAAAATGTGATCAGCAATCAACCGCTGCTCATTGATTGTAGCGTCTATCGTCATCATACAAGCTTCACCACTCGATCAGTCAGTCCGTCCGGCATAGGTTCAGTTGTCAACGCCATAGACTCTAGGACGCCGAGCAATGCTTCACCGGTATCCAATGATGTCAGACAAACAACGCCGTTCTCCACGGCCTTCCGGCGGATTTTAAAGCCATCACGTGCGGGTTGTTTACCATGCGTCAGTGTATTAATAATGAATTGCGCCCGGCCTTGGCGTATGACATCAAGGATCGTGTCTTGACCATCCTGCACCTTATCAACTTCTGTTACATGAATACCTTGTTTACGGATAACATTGGCCGTTCCATGCGTCGCCAGAATGTCGTAACCAATCGCCGCAAACCGATGGACAAGTGGAATCACCTCTTCCTTGTCCTGATCAGCGATCGTGAATAAAACGGACCCATGATCTGGAATCGCCATTCCACTTGCCAGAAGGCCTTTATATAAAGCTTTTTCCAGCGTTTGGTCCTTCCCCATGACTTCCCCAGTCGATTTCATTTCCGGCCCTAAGGTAATGTCGACATTGCTTAATTTGGCAAAGGAGAACACCGGAACCTTAACGAACACACCATCAGATTCAGGATGCAGCCCCGAGCTATATCCCAATTGTTCAAGTGACTCTCCTAAAATCGCTTTTGTCGCCAGATTCGCCATCGGGACGCCGGTAATTTTACTTAAAAACGGCACCGTTCGGCTTGATCTTGGATTGACCTCAAGGACGAAGATTTGTTGTTCGTGAATGACATACTGGATATTAAGTAGCCCAACAATCTGCAGTCCTCTTGCAATACTCGTCGTCGTTTCGGTAATGCGACGTTTCATAACTTCAGAGAGCTTTTGCGGCGGATACACCGCAATCGAGTCACCGGAATGGACACCTGCCCGCTCGATGTGCTCCATAATGCCAGGGATGTACACATTGCTGCCATCACTGATGGCGTCAACTTCAATCTCCGTTCCTGTCAGATAACGATCGATGAGGACGGGATGATGGGGACTGACTTTGATTGCCGTCTCCATGTAATGCTTGAGCTCACCAACACTATTCACAATCTCCATCGCCCGACCACCAAGGACATAAGATGGACGAACGAGAACAGGATAACCAATACGAGCAGCTATTGTATAAGCTTCTTCTGATGTGAACGCGGTTTGTCCCTTCGGTTGGGCAATATTAAGATGATTCATTAAGCTTTCGAACTTATCACGATCTTCCGCGGTATCCATCGCTTCGAGTGATGTCCCCAATATCTTCACACCCCGGGCGCTCAACTCATCAGCGAGATTAATCGCGGTTTGTCCCCCGAATTGGACGACAACCCCTTCCGGCTGCTCAAGATCGACAACATGCATCACGTCTTCAACCGTTAGAGGGTCGACATATAATTTGTCGGCAACGCTGAAATCCGTTGACACGGTTTCTGGATTATTATTCATCATAATGGCTTCATAACCGGCTTCCCTAATCGCCCAAACAGCATGGACAGTGGCGTAATCAAATTCTATCCCTTGGCCGATCCGGATCGGACCGGCTCCTAACACGAGAATACGCTTTTGTTCTGTTGGCTCAGATTCATTTTCCTGCTCATAGGTTCCGTAAAAGTAAGGTGTTTCCGAAGCAAATTCAGCCGCACACGTATCAACCATTTTATAAACCGGCCGAATTGCGTGCTTCATTCTAAATGAGTAGATATAAGTTTCCTGGGTCTCCCATAACTCAGCAATAAAGGCATCCGAAAACCCAATTCGTTTTGCTTCAAGAAGGACACCGGGATCAAAAACAGACTGTTTTAACCGTTCTTCAAACGTAACAATATGTCTGACTTTGTCTAAAAAGAACGGGTCAATCCCTGTCAAATGCCATAGGCTCTCAAGTGAGTACTGGCGGCGGAACGCCTCAGCGAGATAAAAAATCCGGCGATCATCTTGTGCAATCATTTCTTTTTCAATTGTTGCATTAGACCAATTCTGACAGTCCGCATAACGCAAATGCATGTAACCCGCTTCTAATGAACGAATCGCCTTTAACAACGATTCTTCAAAGGTACGCCCGATAGCCAGCACTTCACCGGTCGCTTTCATCTGCGTCCCTAATGTGCGGTTGGCGGCTGCAAATTTGTCAAAGGGCCAACGCGGCATCTTCGTTACGACATAGTCAATGGATGGTTCAAAGCTGGCGTAGGTTGTTCCCGTGATCGCATTGGGAATTTCATCAAGCTGGTAACCAACTGCAATTTTTGCAGCCACTTTTGCAATCGGGTAGCCCGTTGCTTTTGACGCTAAGGCTGATGATCGACTCACACGCGGGTTGACTTCAATGATGTAATATTGATCGCTATCCGGTGATAGAGCCAACTGGACATTACAGCCTCCTTCAATTTGTAGCGCCCGGGCAATTTTTAATGAGACATGACGCAGCTTTTGTAAATCACGATCACTTAACGTTTGGGTTGGGGCGGTTACAATGGAATCTCCGGTATGGATGCCAACCGGATCAAGATTTTCCATGGGACAAACAGCAATAGCGCCATCATTCCCGTCCCGCATGACTTCAAATTCAATTTCTTTGTAGCCGACAATACTTTTTTCCAATAAAATCTGGTGAACAGGGCTTTGTTTGAGCCCTTGGTCAGCAATCGTTTCGAGTTCATCCGGCGTTGTGACGATCCCACCGCCGCTGCCACCCATGGTATAAGCAGGGCGGACAATCAGCGGCAAACCCGTCTTATCAGCAAACAAACGTGCTTCCGCCATGTTATTGATAATCTGGCTTTCAGGCACGGGTTCATCTAATTCATACATCAGTGAACGAAACGCTTCTCTATCCTCCGCTTGTCGGATCGTTTCTAGATTGGTACCGAGAAATATGACATCATATTCAGTTAACACTCCGGCATCGTCAAGTTCATTGGCAAGGTTAAGTCCGGTTTGCCCCCCTAAAGTGGCCAGTAAGCCATCAGGCCGTTCTTTACGAATAATATCTGTCACCGATGCTAACGTTAGGGGTTCAATATAGACGCGATCAGCCATTTCTGTATCCGTCATAATTGTTGCCGGGTTAGAATTCACTAGAATCACTTCATAGCCTTCTTCTTGAAGAGCGGTACAAGCTTGAGTTCCGGAATAATCAAACTCAGCAGCTTGTCCAATTGTAATCGGACCAGACCCAATCACGAGAATCTTATGAATCGCAGTATTTTTAGGCATATTGAACTCCTCTCTTTGGCTGGCGTTGTAGTGTCGTTAGGAATCGGTCAAACCATTCCGTGAAATCGTCCGGTCCCGGTGCTGCTTCTGGATGGAACTGAACGCTAGCTGCTGGCAGCGTTTGATGCACGAGTCCTTCAACCGTCCCATCATTCACTGCCTTATGTGACACCTCAAATCCTGTCCCGTGCAATGAATCAGGATCAACCGTATAACCGTGATTTTGTGAGGTCATATAAAACTTGCCTGATTGCAAATCCTTTACCGGATGGTTGGCTCCTCTATGGCCAAACGTCATCTTTATCGTATCGGCACCCGCTGCCAAGGCCATGATTTGATGGCCGAGACAGATACCGAAAACAGGGAGCTGCTCCATCAATTCTCGGACAGCAGCAATGGCTTCAGGAACGTCTTTGGGATCTCCTGGACCATTGCTTAAGAAAACACCATCAGGTTGGTACTCTAAAACCTCAGCCGCTGGTGTATTATAAGGAACGACAAGGACATCCATCTCCCGCTGTTGACAGGCTCGCAGGATCCCTTTCTTCATACCAAAGTCGTACAGAACAATACGCGGTCCAGAGCCTGGACTGGTGTACATTGTCGGTGTGGATACTCGCTTCACTTGACCGGTAGGGAGCTGATACGTCTTTAAGTCCGCCACAACTTGATCAACCGCTACATCCCCATCACAAAGGCGTCCTTTTAATGTCCCATGGCTTCGGATTTTACGCGTCAATTGCCGGGTGTCAATCCCTGAAATACCTGGGATATCTTTAGCAACTAGTAAGTCGTGTAGGGACTGCTCACTGCGCCAGTGACTAGGTGCATTAGCCGCTTCTTTCACCACTAAACCCGCTATCGCAGGGTGAAGTGATTCAAAATCGTCACGATGAAGACCATAATTACCGATAAGCGGGTAAGTCATGGCAACAATTTGACCGGAATACGATGGATCCGACAAAATTTCTTGATACCCAGTCATCCCTGTATTAAAAACAACTTCACCATCACAAATAGACTCAGCCCCAAGTGACTGTCCAACAAAAACGGAACCATCTTCTAATACAAGTTGCCGCTGCGTCATACAATTAGCCTCCTTTGTTCATAAACCGCCCGGCCTGCTTTAAGGGTCATGACGGGTAGTCCATGACACGACCAACCCATGAACGGTGTGTTTTGACCTTTGGAAACCTGTTCATGAGGTTGAATCACCTGTTCTTGAGATAAGTCAATGAATGTCACATCAGCTGGACCGCCTTCCATTAAGATCCCACCATTCACTCCGAATATCTGGGCAGGAATATGCGCTAACCGTTCAAGCAACTGCTCTAAGGTCAATACTCCTCTTTGCACAAGATGACTGTATAGTAGAGAAAAGGCTGTTTCTAAGCCGACAATACCGAACGGCGCTTTTTCCATCCCTTGTGCTTTCTCTTCAGCGGCATGTGGGGCATGATCCGTCGCGATCATATCAATGGTGCCATCAAGCAAACCTTCAATGAGTGCTTCGCGATCAGCTACACTTCTAAGCGGTGGATTCATTTTAAAATTAGGATCCAAATCCGGAATATCATTTTCTGTCAATAACAGATGGTGCGGTGTCACTTCGGCCGTCACCCGAATTCCAGCACGTTTTGCATCGCGAATCACCCGGACCGTTTCTTTCGTGCTCACGTGACAGACATGATAGTGAACGCCTGCTGCTTCTGCTAACAAGACGTCGCGAGCCACCTGTGTCGCTTCACAAACGTTCGGTATCCCTCGTAATCCATGTTCACGGGCAAACCACCCATCATGGACACAGCCATCGTTGATTAACGAATTCTCCTCACAGTGCGCGACGACCGGCATATCTAAATTAGCTGCCCGCTGCATGGCCTCAAGCATCATACTTGCCGATTGCACACCGACACCATCATCGGTAAACGCAAAAGCCCCTGCTTCCTTCAAACTCCGGAAATCACTTAACGTATGCCCAGATAAGCCTTGTGTAATTGAAGCATACGGCAAGACATCCACAACCGCTTGACGTTGAATCGTATGGTGTAATTGCACCATGGTTTCATCGTTATCGGGAACTGGGTTCGTGTTTGGCATCGCGCAAACGGTTGTGAATCCCCCTTTAGCTGCGGCCTTTGTGCCCGTCCGGATCGTTTCTTTGTGTTCACCACCTGGTTCGCGCAGATGAACGTGTACGTCAACAAATCCCGGTGTCACCAATAGTCCTTCGGCATCAATCACATCTTGCCCATCTTTTGGTATATGATCAGATATCCTCCGGATGATACCTCCTTCAATGAACACATCTTTTTGCTCGATACAGCCGTTGCTATAGACTTGACCCGACTTTAATAAAAGCCCCATCATTCATCTCCTCCTTAAGTTGACCAATGGCCCATTCAATAACGGCCATTCTTACAGGAACGCCGTTATGGATTTGTGAGAAAATCCGCGAATTATTCGACTCAATCAAGCGACTGTCAAGCTCAACACCGCGGTTGACAGGTGCCGGATGCATAATAATAGCACCGGGCTTCATCGCTTCAGCTCTTGTCATGGTTAAACCAAATTGCTCATGATAATCTTCAGACGTTAAATCCATGATGCCTTGATGACGCTCATGCTGGATCCGTAACATATAAACAACATCAGCCTGAGCCATCGCTTCGTCCACCGGTACATATCTTCCAGGAAGCCTGTCATTATACCATTCTGCTGGGCCACTTAAAATGACATCGGCACCCAGTCGATGCAATGTTTCCGCATTCGATTTCGCCACTCGGCTATGGCGCAAATCACCAATGATCGCCACTTTTAAACCTTGAAACACAATAAATGATTCCTGTATCGTTAATAAATCTAATAATGTTTGGGTGGGGTGATCGCCACACCCGTCACCGGCATTGATCATCGGAATAGAAAGCCGACCCTGAAGATCTTGGTAATACTCATTCTGTGTGTGTCTAATCACGACCGCATCAATCCCCGTTGCCTCTAATGTTCGGATTGTGTCATATAGACTTTCCCCTTTTTGAATACTTGAGGTGATTTCATCCACATTTAAGGGATGGAAACCCAAACGTTTCTCAGCCACCTCAAAACTCGTGCGCGTTCGAGTGCTTGGCTCAAAAAACAGATTAGCGATGACACCATTATGCTTCATTGATTCACCCGCTTGTTTGATCTTGCGCGCCCCATCCAGAATGGTTTCAATATCTTCTGTCCTAAGATCAGCCAATCGAACTAAGTCAGCCATCGAATTTCTCCCCCTGTCTCCTGAACATTTTTGTTTCATAAAAAAACCCCCTTCATCCTGTTAGGACAAAGAGGGTGTAGGTTCATGAAGATCGACGCAGGTCTTCTTATAGGCCTACGTCCATCTTAAACCTCCCTTTGTCAGCCTCACAGGACTGCCCTTAAAAGGGACTCATATATGATTATTGTTGTGAATGGATACTGACTTCATCTCGACCTTCGACTTCCTGAACCTTAACGGATACAATTTCCGCATTCGATGTTGGCACGTTCTTACCGATGAAATCTGGCCTAATCGGTAATTCTCGATGACCACGGTCAATCAGGACGGCCAGTTGAATGGATGCTGGCCGTCCCAAGTCCATAATGGCATCCATTCCGGCACGTGCGGTTCTTCCGGTGTAAAGGACATCATCCACTAAAATAACGTGTTTGCCATGGATATCAGCAGGAATATCAGTTGCTCGAATTTCTGGTTGATGATCCGCGGTCTTCTCACTTAAATCATCGCGATACAATGTAATATCAATATCGCCACTGAGCACCGATTGCGTTTCGATTTGTTCAATTTTTTCCGCAAGCCTTGTTGCAATATGAACGCCGCGAGTTTTAATGCCTACTAAAATAACATGATCAATACCCTTGTTTTTTTCGATAACCTCATGCGCCAACCGGGTTAACGCCCGACGAATCGCTGGCTCGTCAAGAATGATTTTTTCCAATTCACTCACCTGTCCTTTATCACAAAAAAACTCCCGCTGCGAGCGAGAGAAAGCGTTTATGGTTACAAGAGCGATGATATCCATCGCTGCCGAACAATTCGCTTCCTTCTCAGCCTCACAGGACTGACGTTAAAGGGAGACATTCATTTGTTACCAATCATTATTGCAAACGTTAGTAACCTTGTCAATACGTATTTTCACGAGCTTGCCCTATAGCTTGATACATATCCTCTGGTAAAGGAGCTTGATATTGCACGAACGCTTTTGTTCCCGGATGGATAAAACCGAGTTCTGAAGCATGCAAGGCTTGCCCATCAATAGCTAGCGTCTTTCTAGGACCATATTTCGGATCACCCGCGACCGGATGGCCAATGTAATCCATATGAACGCGAATTTGGTGCGTCCGGCCGGTTTCTAACCGGCATTGAACAAACGTGAAATGGGAATATCGCTCCAAGACAGTAAAATGAGTGACAGCCGCTTTACTGTTCTTTGGGGTTACTGCCATTTTTTTGCGATTCTTGGGATGGCGCCCAATTGGAGCGTTAATGGCTGCCTGATCACGCTCAAGAACGCCGTGAACAATCGCTTGATAGGCACGATAAACCGATTTTGCTTTTATTTGTTCTGCCAAGGCAGCATGCGCTTTATCATTTTTGGCAACGACAAGTAAACCTGATGTCTCCTTATCAATCCGATGAACAATACCCGGTCGCATCATACCATTGATCCCCGACAGTTCATGACAATAAGCCAAAAGTGCGTTAACAAGGGTACCCTTTGTGTGCCCCGGAGCAGGATGAACAACCATTCCCCGCGGCTTATTAACCACTAAAACATCCTCATCTTCATCAATGATATCCAAAGGAATCGTCTCAGGTTCAATTGTTGGAGCTTCTTGATCCGGGAGCTTCATTTCAATTGAGTCACGACTTTGTATTTTATAATTCGATTTCACGGGATGCTGATTGACTTGTACTTGACCGTTTTTTATCAAGTCTTGAATGTGCGTTCGCGATTGATCCTCAAGTTGTTCTTGTAAAAATTTATCAATCCGTTGTCCCGATGCATTTTCATCAACGGCAAGCTCAATTTGACTCATGTTGACGTTTCTCCTTTTTGGCATCTAAATATGTATAAACCAATAACAAGATGGCTCCCACCACGAGGGACGAATCCGCTAAATTAAAGATTGGATAGCTATATGAACCCAAATAAACATCAATGAAATCCACAACAGCACCGCGAAAAATTCGATCGATAAAGTTGCCAAGGGTGCCTCCTAGAATTAAAGCAAGAGCCACGCCAAGTAAGGGATGATAACGACCTACAGTATGTATATAATAGATCACCACAAACGCTACAATGATCGTGATAATATAAAAAAACCACATTTGACCTTCTAAAATATTCCATGCTGCGCCTGTGTTTCGTGAAGAGGTCCAATATAAAAAGTCACGTATGACCGGAAGGCTTTGCCCGATGTCCATTGTTGCTGCGACAATGTATTTCGTCAGTTGATCCAACCCCAAGATGATCAATGTTATTAAATAGTAAATCAATCGTCAATTCTCCCCCATTTTACGTTATATAATTGACATTGTAGCACAGTTATACCCGGCATGCGAGTAGATAAGATGGGTTTCCACCCAGGAAACCCTCTTATTTTTTACAAGTCATCTTCATTTTCTGTTGTTTCATCAACGATTTGCTCATTCATCAATTCATCATATTGAATGTTACGCAAAAATTCGACATGATCAGTGCCCCTATAGCCATTCATATCCGTAGCGCCAATTGCTTCGACTAATTGGACATAACCTAAGCCGTCCTGGTTATCAATATTTGATGATCCATCATAAGTCATACCTAATTCATTATAAGCAGCCACTAAGTCATATGCATTTTGCTCATTAAATTCAGTTTCTTCACTGTTAGTAGCATAGTCAGCCTCAATTTCACTTAACACATCTTCTTCAATAGGCCTTTGCTCTCCATAAACATGGTGCGGCTTTGATTTAGCAATCGTTCGAGCTGTTGGCAACGCCTCAAGCCGCTCCAAGGGTATGGGTTGACCTGTTTCTTCATCCAAGCCATACGTTCCATTTACAAATTTATTTAAAGCAGTATTAATATTATTTAATTCCTCTTTTTCCATATTTCTTAAAACCATATCTTTTTGACGTTCATATAAGGCCGTTCCGCTGTCAGCAGGATGGTTATCATATTGTGACAATTCGCCTGAGGCATGACCTGCAGCGAATGGTTCGTAAAGACCAAACTCGTTATTAACATCCACTTGCTTTTCAATATCCTGTTTGCGCTGAATCAACGCTTGCTTTAATTTTTGGTACTGGTCCATCTTCTTCAACCCTCCTCAAGTCTTTTATATCGTTTGAGGAAACGAAGAGAATTAGACTGCTTAACATTTGTTAAAGTATCAGAACATTTCCTTGTATAGATAAAAAATGCATTTGTCAGTAGTATGACAAATGCACCGATGCTTTATATGTATCGATTATTCGGAATCAGCAGTTTGATATTCCTCTGGAATTTGATCTTCAAGCACCTTGTTAAGATCATCCCAGTCATCCTTATTTAGCATCTCCAACTGCGCTTCGACAAGTGTTTTGAAACGCGTCCGAAAAACATTGGCTTGCTTTTTCATCTCATCCATGTCGATTGCGATTTTTCTTGATTTTTCCAATGATTCATTAATAATGCGATCCGCATTTTTCTCGGCTTCTTTGACAATGAGACGCCCTTCTTTTTGCGCATTCTGCTTCACTTCTTCAGCGGTTTCCTGAGCCACTAGAATGGATTTATTAAGCGTTGACTCAATATCAGAAAAATGTCCCAGCTTCTCTTCTAATTCTGAGACTTTACTTTCAAGCTCCTTCTTTTCACGAATCATCGCTTCATAGTCCTTAATGACTTGGTCCAGAAAATCATTAACTTCATCTTCATCATAGCCACGAAACGATTTTGTAAATGCTTTATTATGAATATCTAACGGTGTTAATGGCATCAATGCCACCTCCAATAAACAATCTACTTGCTAATACCATTCGACAGTTTTAGTGGTATTTCCTGCCGTTCCTCAGATTTATTTCAAAAGTTCGTATGAAATTGGCAGCCGTCCTTTTCTCGTTGGCTCTCCTACTCGGGATAAATGACTGCGGCCAACCTTTCTTAGGGACACGTAATCGCCGGCACGTAACATATAGGCAGGCTTGTCCACAATCCGCCAGTTCACTTTCACCCGCTGTTGTTGAATCGCTTGAGACACTTTACCTCTTGGTAAGTTATAAATCTCCGCTAAAACGACATCTAAACGAAGCGATGAGACAGTTCCTGACTGTTCTTGCCAATGGTGTTGAGGTACAATAGCCTCACCCCAAGCTGTAGGCTCACAAGAAACGGTATGTTGACCGATTTGTTTCAAATTGAGACGAATAAATTCGGCAATCTCAGCAGCTGCGACAAATTGAATACGGCCATCAGCAAACAATAAATCCCCGAATTTCTCACGGCGCAACCCCAGTCCCATCAACGAACCCAAAAGTTCACGATGTGTAATGGTCGCAAATCGATGCGGATAATTCAATTCAAATAAGCAAAGCTTGTACTCATCCGGTTCCACTGTGACATAAGGAGGCAAAAACAAGGCCCGTTGGCGCTCAGCTTTGTTAATGCCACCTGACATGTCAATAGTCAGTTCGGAATGGCTCCCGATGACACTCCTAATAATATTTTGCTCCCTTGGATCAAGAAAATCCGTTAATTTGGGATGATATTGATCCAACACCGTTGTCTGCCATTCTAACACTTGATCGATAAATGGCCGTTCTTCCGGCCGAAAATGTTGGTATATAGACGATCCCATAGGCCTACATGACGCCCACAAGAGAATTATATATCGCCCAAATGCCTTCTTGAGCAAAAATCAAGACGAACATGGCAACAATCGGGGAAATATCAATCATACCCAAAGGTGGAATAAACCGACGGAATATTTGTAGATAAGGCTCGGTCATACGCCCGATCACTTCATAAAAACGCGTCGATTGCAATGGTGGAATCCATGAACCTAGAACGTATATAATCACAATCCAAGAATAAATCTGTATAGCTAATGCAAGAAAATGGAACAATTCGTATAACATAACGTCACCTCTTCAAAGTCTTAATATGTGACTTTCTTTGAAACATCGGCGATCACCCCGTCAACATCAATGTTGTTTGGAGCACATAATATCGTATCACCGCTAATCCGTTGCATATGACCTTCAATTACATAGATCGTCCCACCGAGAAAGTCAATGATGCGTTTGGATTCATCAGCAGAAATGCGTCCAAAATTCACAACAACCGCTGTCCGCTTTTTTAAATGATCCGCGATCTGTTGAACATCATCATAACCATCAGGTTCAACGATCATAACTTTAGCCTGCTGTTGCTTCACACTGGCTAAATTAACAACATTATCGGTAGATGAGCTTGCGGCATGCGCATCAGCTTCATTTCCCGTATAACCATCCTGCGCGTCAAGTTCCTCCTCATCTTCCAAATAAAAAAAGCGCTTAAATGTGGATTTCAACCCCATAACTTTGTCTCCTTAACCTTCATTTCCAACTAAAGCACTCCCTATCCTTATGTATGTTGCTCCTTCCTCAACAGCAATCTGATAATCGTTTGACATCCCCATTGATAATTCCGTACATGGTGCATGTTCATAACCCGCATCAGCCATCGCTGTTTGTAATACCTTCAATCGCCGGAATAGATCACGAAGATATTCTTCGTCATGGGTATAAGGGGCCATCGTCATTAAGCCGACGACTTTGACATTTGTATATGGCGTTAGTGATTCAAGGAATGCTTGTACGTCTTTTGGCGGCAACCCGTGCTTAGAAGCTTCACCAGACATATTGACTTGAACAAAACAGTTCACTGCCTGCTCCGCTCGCTTATGAATTTCCTTAGCTAACGACAGACGATCAAGCGAATGAATATAGTGGACCGTAGGAATAACATCTTTGACTTTTCGTGATTGCAACGTGCCGATAAAATGCCAAGAGACCGTGTCATGATTATCAGTCAAGCCTTCTTGCTTAGCATGAAGACCTGGAGCTCGATTTTCACCTATATGCGATACACCGGCACGAATCGCTTCCCGGGTCCGTTCTACACCCACATATTTCGTCACACCTATGAGATGAATGTCAGCAGGATTCCTGCCTACCTTAGCACAGGACTTCCTTATATGCGTTTGTATAACTTCTAAATTATCTTTAACCGTCAATCTCATTCACCACCGACAATCCCGATATAACTTAACATACGGCCTGTATGTCCGTTTTCCTTTCTATGTGAATACAATAAATCAGTATGACAACTTGTGCAAACTTTAGAAACACGAATCTGTTCAGATGGGACCCCATATTTCTCCAAAATCATTCGGTTCAATGCTTGAAGACTCATCTGATATTTACCTGCTTGATTCGATTGATAAACTCTTTCAGGAGAAAGACCATCGATAGCCTGCACCGCTGAAATAACACGATCGTCCACTTCATAACAGCACGATTGAATGGATGGACCAATGACAGCGTGAATGTCCTTAGGATGGATCCCTAACTTTGAGTTAAATCCATTGATGATTTGACCAGCAATTTCGGACGTCGTCCCGCGCCATCCAGCATGAGCCAAGCCAACAATGGTATCATCTTTGTGATAAAAATAGAGCGGGACACAGTCGGCAAAACATGCTGTTAACAAAATGCCCGTATGATTTGTATACATGCCATCCGTCCCTTGAATGGCTGTTTCAATGGAACGAGCACCTCGCCCTACATCTTCCGCGCCAACGTTAACCACATGATTACCATGAACCTGTTCGGCGCCAATCCATGTCTCCAGAGGTATATGCAGCCATTCAGCAAATTTCTGGCGATTCACAATAACATCCTGACCATCATCACCAACGTGAAACCCCATATTCAAATGTTGAAAAGGTGCGCGGCTCACGCCATTTTCCCTGTGGCTCATTCCCATTATAATGGCCTTATCGCCTTGAACAGGAATACGCTCATGTTCTACAGCAAATGGGCCAACCTCTCGCATCGAACTCCTCCTCACATAACACGCTTTAACCTACCAGAATTGATTTCTGTTCCTATTTTACCACATATTGCGCCCACTTTGGACCAATTTTCATTGTTGATAATTGAGTGATTCAAAGTTCCCCTGTTCGCTCTCGTTAAATCGAACTAAAATCACATCATCACCGATACGTACAATATTGCGCCAAGGAATCACAACCTCACTCTCTCTTCCAAATAGCCCCATCATCTTTCCCGCACCAGGAATGATGAGACTCTCAATTTTTCCTGTTGTCATATTGACATCCAAGTCACCGATGTGGCCAAGTAATTTACCATTCTCGACGTTAACCACTTCTTTAGATTGGAATTCCGATATCCGCGCCATATCCACCCGCCTGCCTTTCATAAAATGAATGCACCTATCAGTTGAACAATTACGTCACACTTCACATCTCTTACTTCTAGATATATGGGCATACGTCCTAAAAATGAACCTCTTTCTTCTTTTCCATAAGAAAAGCGCTCGTCCCAAAGACGAGCGCTTTTCTTGAGAATGCTGTTATGGATTAATGTTTTTATTCATCTCATTGATTGCCGTTTTTTCCAAGCGTGAAACTTGAGCTTGAGATATCCCTATTTCATCAGCCACTTCCATTTGTGTTTTTCCTTGAAAGAAACGCATGGACAAAATATTTTTTTCGCGTCCATTCAGCCGTGTCATAGCCTCTCTTAATGCAATTTCTTCAATCCATTGGATGTCTTGATTTTTTTCGTCACTTAATTGATCCATAACATAAATGGGATCACCACCGTCGTTATAGATCGGTTCAAATAATGAAACCGGATCTTGGATGGCGTCTAAGGCAAAGACAATATCTTCGACAGGAACGTCCATGTGTTGAGCGATCTCAGCGGCTGTCGGTTCTTTTGATTGCTCGGAAATGAGCTTTTCCTTCATTTGCAGCGCTTTGTACGCAATATCTCGCAACGAACGTGACACACGGATTGGATTATTATCGCGTAAATAACGCCTAATTTCACCTATAATCATAGGTACAGCATAAGTAGAAAATTTAACATTCTGGCTTAAGTCAAAATTATCAATGGATTTCATTAGACCGATGCATCCGACTTGGAACAAATCATCGACGTATTCACCGCGGTTGTTAAATCTTTGAATGACACTTAATACAAGCCGCAAATTTCCACTGACAAGCTGTTCTCTGGCTGTCTCATCACCTTCTTGCATCTGTACGAATAATTCGCGCATTTGTTGGTTTTTTAAAACCGGTAGTGTGGCTGTATCCACACCACATATTTCAACCTTATTTCGTGCCATTTGATTCCCTCCTTATCGGAGCTTGGGTACATGGTAAAGTATCTCCTTTAGAGGGAAATTTATGCACTTATAAGGGGGATCGATTTACACCATTTTATTAAATTCCTTCGTCAGCCTTTTGATGATGCGCTTTTCCAACCTTGAAATATAAGATTGTGAAATGCCGAGATGATCAGCGACATCCTTCTGAGTTTTTTCATTGCCACCCGCCAACCCAAAACGCAGCTCCATAATTTCCTTTTCACGATCATTTAACATATAGATGGCCTTTTTCAATAGTTTTTTATCAACTTTTCGTTCCATGTCACGGGTGATAATATCTTCTTCTGTCCCAAGGACATCGGATAAAAGCAATTCATTGCCATCCCAATCGACATTCAACGGTTCATCAAACGAGACTTCAGATTTGGTTTTGTTGTTCCGGCGTAAATACATCAAGATTTCATTTTCAATACATCTGGACGCGTAGGTCGCCAATTTAATTTTCTTTTCTGGATTGAAAGTATTCACCGCCTTAATCAACCCAATCGTTCCAATACTAATAAGATCCTCAATATTAATTTTTGTATTTTCAAATTTTCTGGCGATGTAGACTACCAGCCGTAAGTTGCGTTCAATTAAGATTGAACGTGCTTCCTCATCACCTTCAGGAAGCCTTTGTAACATTTCCGCTTCTTCCTCTTTGGACAAGGGTGGCGGCAGTGCTTCACTTCCGCCTATGTAATATATTTCTTGCGATTTAATACCCAGTTTCGAAAGCAACTTATACCACGTTTTCATACCAAGCATCTTCAATCGTCTAAGCAATGTCCTTCCCCCTTGTTTTTATGATGCGGTTCCAACATTTTTACCTGTCTGAAGTAGATCAGGATGCAGAATACAATTAAATTCATGGTCGCCTGCTAAATCATGGCCGCTTAAGCCGACCAAAACTTTTTTCACTTTAAGGTGTCTACCATCCATATCAATCATAACGCGTTCCGGTTTTAAAGCGAGCACAAAATTTTGTCCGCCATCAACACCCCGGTATGGCACAATCGTCAGATATTTCCCCCATGTTTTCGCCAATTCTGTGTGTTCCATGATTTCAAGCGGAGACGTTTGGAAAAATGATTCAGGCAATGAATCACCACAAGCTTCATGACTCACAAACATTACTGGCGTTTGATGCACGGGGTGATACAAGCGATTTCCAGTATCGATCATACCTTTGGCTGTTAACGTCACATCATTAACGGTAATTTCCACATCAGCCAGTTGACTTTGATCAAATTTCCGGATAACGGCATGATCCATCCGTTTTTTTGAAAACCACCAAAGAATAGGGAAGCCGCAGATAATGAACAACCAGCTAAACGGATCCCCAAAACTGTAAGTACTGAAATGCAACCAATTGGCATAAGATTGATTAGAAAATAAGAAAAATCTTAAACCATATAAACCACCGCCAATGGCAAACGTAACAAAGTAAAACATGAAAAAACTTTGCACAAAAAGACCAAATCGTCGGTAACCGAACACAATGAAAACAATGATCGCTGAATACACGCTTTTCCCCACTGGATGATAAAAAAGTGGTGATAATGGGGTAAAAAGTAATAAAATAATCAATGATGCAAACAATGTGCCGATAACCAACCGCCAAACAGCGACGGATCGTTTTAATATCAATGCTGTAAGCTGCAGAATCATAAAGTCGATAAGGACGTTAAGTAACCAAACGACATCCAAGTAAACTGTCATATTGTTCACCGCCGCTTGTTTTAACACCTAGTATAAAAGCTTATCCGTGTAAAGTCTGTCAATCAATGACGAACATGCTTAAGTTATTTTGCAAGATATTGAAACCTTTTGTCATTAAATCATATGAGACAGGCTGCAAAATATGACACGATTCTTTATTAGGATCATCACACCGCCTTGCTAAAGTAATAAAGTTACCTGCCACTTTCCGAAGATACTAAAAAACCCGCAAGCCAAAAGGCTTGCGGGTAAAAAAACGTGTGTTATGATCTTCTGCGATTCCGGTTTCTTAAAAACGCTGGAATATCAAGCGTGTCTTCAGAATCTTGGTTCGAGGCAGGCTGCTGAGGCTGCGATCGGTGAGATTCTTGTTCCTCACGGTTCGGTTTTTGTGTTGAGTTCGAGTTGTTCATTCGTACATTTTGCCTTTGCTGAGGAGCTGGTTCTTGACGATCTTGTTCATCAAATCCTGTTGCAATGACGGTCACAACAATTTCATCATTAAGATCTTCCTCAATGACCGATCCGAAGATCATGTTGACTTCTTCATCAGCTGCTGTTGCAACAATATCAGCCGCTTCATTCACTTCAAATAGACTGAGATTGGTGCCACCAGTGATATTCATCAGTACACCTTTTGCGCCATCAATCGATTTTTCAAGCAACGGACTCGAAATGGCTTTCTTGGCAGCTTCGGATGCACGATTTTCACCCGTTGCAAAACCGATAGCCATCAAAGCAGATCCGCCTTCTGTCATAATTGTTTTGACGTCAGCAAAGTCAAGGTTGATCAATCCAGGGACAGCAATGAGATCGGAAATACCTTGAACACCTTGACGTAGAACATTGTCAGCTTCACGGAAAGCCTCAAGCATTGGTGTGTTTTTGTCAACAATTTCAAGCAAGCGATCATTTGGAATCACAATGAGCGTATCGACTTTTTCTTTTAGATGACTAATTCCGCTGACAGCATGCGTTGAGCGTTTACGGCCTTCAAATGTGAAAGGACGAGTAACAACGCCGACGGTCAATGCCCCAACATCTTTGGCAATTTCCGCGATAACAGGGGCTGCTCCAGTACCGGTACCGCCACCCATACCGGCGGTTACAAACACCATATCGGATCCTTGTAATAATTCTTCAATTTGGTCTCGGCTTTCCTCTGCCGCTTTTTTCCCGATTTCGGGGTTAGCTCCAGCACCTAACCCCCGGGTTAATTTCTCACCTAGTTGTAGTTTGACATCAGCGTGTGATAGTTTCAAAGCTTGGGCATCAGTGTTCACACAGATAAATTCAACACCTTGAATGCCAGATTCAATCATCCGGTTTACTGCATTACTTCCGCCGCCGCCAACGCCAATGACTTTTATCTGAGCAAGCTGTTCCATTTCCATATTATAATCCATCATGACATGTTCCTCCCTATATGATTTGCCTTGGCGTGTTTGTTACTCAAAGAAAAGACCGAACCAGTCTTTAACTTTATTTTTCATACTCTTGTCGTCCTTCGGCTTTTCATCTTTTGGTTCTTTGGTAGATTTTGTTTTTGGTTTTGTCTTTGCTTTTGTCTCTTGGTGATCTCCTGCTACCGCGGCAGCAACCTCTTTACCTTGAATCTTAACATTATGAAAGGCAAATTGGATTAACCCAATTGACGTTGTATACTGAGGTTCGCGCACGCCAATATAATCGGGAATAGACATCCTAACGTTGTAGCCCAGTTCATATTGTGCTAATTCCAAAACACCTGGCATGGCTGTTGTTCCACCGGTTAAAATATAGCCGCCCGGTAATTCACTAAAGCCGATTTTCTGAATCTCATTATTAATCATTTCAAAGATTTCGGCCATCCGGGGTTCAATAATATAGGCCATATCTTTTTGACTATAGGTATCCGCCTTGGAACTTCCAATTTTCGGTGCATCAAACGTTTCGTCATTTGATGCATCATCGATAAATGCATGTCCATGATTCAATTTAATCTTTTCAGCTTCTTCTGTCGGTGTTCGCATTCCGATGGAAATGTCTTTGGTAATATGATTGCCGCCGACAGGCAGAACAAATGTTGAAGCTAAGATCCCTTGGTCAAAAAGCGAAACACTTGTTGAACCGCCGCCGATATCAATCACAGCGACACCTAGGTTCTTTTCGTCTCTAGATAAGGCCACGGATCCGAGCGCCAAAGATTGTAAACAAATATCAGCAATTTGTAATCCAGCTTTTTCCACACACCGTAATAAGTTATGTAAAATTGTTTTTGATCCTGTTATAATGGTGCCTTCTACTTCCAGTCGAACCCCGACCATCCCGCGTGGATCGTTGATTTCATCCAGTCCGTCAACGACAAATTGCTGAGGAATGACATCAATAATTTCCCGCTCTGGAGGAATAGGAATGACTTGAGCAGCATCTAAAACTCGGGCAATATCTTCATCATCAATTTCGCGATTATCACTAGATACCGCCACAACACCATGACAAGGTTGAAGTTCAACATGGTTACCCGTCACACCGACGATAACGCTGTTAATCTCTAAGCCTATCATTCTTTCAGCTTGTTCCTTTGCCTGCCCAATGGATCGAACCGTTTCATCAATATCAACAATCGAGCCTTTTTTAATCCCAGTTGATTCGGCCTTGCCGATGCCAATAATGTTAAAAGCATCGCCATTCATTTCACCAATAACCACTTTAACATGAGTGGTTCCTATATCTAAACTAACATATATGTTTTCACTGTTCACTCGTGCGGCACCTCCCTTACAGGCCCAATTCTCTGTCTGTATTCAAAACGACTTAGATATTTTTAGGTTATACAATGTATTCAACAAAAATAGACGTTAACCCTTCTTTTATAAGCAATTTCATAACATTTTTCCAGCAAAAATCACTACCTATTTTTCCCACTCATTCATTTGTTGAAATAAAACAAAACGCCAAAGGCTCGTACAGCTGCCAAATACAAGTCTACACCAAGTTTGTCTCCTAGAAAAGTTAAACTTTAAGCCAATATATTATTAAAGACAAACGGCCCCAAATTCTTTCGCCAGAAACCCAAATTTCTGTCGCTCTTCATTTATTGTTGCTCAACCTTTTGACCGCTGTCTTGACTTTCCTTTTCATAGGATTCAAAGAAGGCACCGACACGGAGGTCTACAAATCCCTCGGCATTTTTGGGTATTTGGTTAACAATACTTGGATACATCTTAATTTTGTCTGCTAAATTATTAATTCTTGCTAAAACTTTCAAACCATTGTTCATATACAAAGTGATGCCGTCAGAATATTTGTTGGGCGTAAAGTGAATTTCTGATATCGCTTGAACGGTTGATGCAGGTATTTTTTTTAAACTTTGAGTCAACTTTTCTAATGGATCCCCTTCATCCCAATTAAAGAAAATCGGAGCATCAACCGGCCGGCTGTCACCATCCATACTTTTAGCAAATTGACCGTTTTCCAAAAGCGGGACATAATGTTCATTTCGTTTCAAGTAACCAATCCGTTGATACTCAGTTACCGTTAAGACCACTTTATTATAAAATTGGACATCAACGCTAATAGATTTCATTGTGTCTAGATCCTTCAATCGATTCTGAATCGATTGCTCATCCAAATCCCAGACGTGTGACGACTTCGTTATGCCACTTTGCTTAATAATGGTTTTGGCAGGAATGATTTGATTACCTTCTACCTGAATATGCTTGACTGTACTGAGGGGTGACTGAAAATAGATCGTCACTAAAATTATGATAAAAAACAGGGTAATATAAATGATAAATCGCCGATTCGATTTATGCTTCCGCTGTTCTTTTAATTTCGGCACACGTTCATCTAAATTAATCACATTATTCTCATTTTCATTCATGCCAACGAACTCCTGATTAGTTATTGTTAAGGGCGAACAAGTGGGACACAAAAACGACATTGGGACAATGCCGTTTTGTTATTATTTATGTTAATTGTACCATATCTGTAGCCCACCTGAGGTCCCTATTTTTGAACGATTTCAACTTCCGTTTGCAATTCGATTCCGTTTCTTTCTTTAATGGTAGCCTGAATGTACTCAATCAAATCCAAAACATCTTGCGCTTTAGCGTCACCGGTATTGATAATAAAGTTGGCATGAAGCTCAGAAACTTGCGCTCCACCAATCTGATGACCTTTCAAACCAGCTGCTTCAATCAATTGACCAGAGTGGTCCGGCAACGGATTTCGGAAAACACTGCCGCAACAGGGTTTATCATATGGCTGTGTCCCGTGACGATAATCTTTAAAAGATTGCATGTTTGTAAATAACTCGGTTGCATCACCTGGCTCCAAATGAAAAACCGCCTCAACACAAATACCTTGATTTGACTGCAAAATTGAAGTCCGATAGCTATAGTCAAGTTCATCCTTTGTCATCCATTTTAACGTTCCGTCGGGAAATAAGATATGTGCTTTGTCAATAATATTGTTAATATCTGAACCATGTGCCCCGGCATTCATATACACAGCGCCGCCAATTGATCCAGGAATCCCGCCGGCAAATTCAAAACCGCTGTAACCTTTTTTACTCATCAGTGTAGCCAAAGGCACGACAGGAAAGCCCGCTCCTATCCTAAGCTTGTCATTTTCTATTGACATTTGATTGATACCTTTTCCTAATTTAATGACAACGCCATTAAGACCGGCATCAGTGACGAGTAAATTTGACCCGCGACCAATCACCCGCCAAGGAACTGCATAATCATTGATAATCGTCATTGCTGATTGCAATGCTTCAATACTTTGAGGTTCGACAAAGAGCTCAGCTGCCCCTCCAATTTTTATGGTTGTATGTTTTTTTAACGGCTCCTGTTCTTTGATTTTGCCAACGTTAGCCGTTTCTAATGCCTGCTTTAACGTCTCCACCGATTCCCATCCTTTCTAAAAAACAATCAATTACAAGACCGTCACGAACATCTAAACAACACTGTATCATAAGACAACCATAGATTCCCACCTAAAAGTGACAATTTCACGGCATTCAGTATTGATCAAATGAAGACGTAAAAAAACCCTGTAGCACAGGGTTCGAAACGATCTTTAAAATTTGGCGTAGCGGCTGATATTGAGTACAACGCCCACACCAATTAACATGAGCGTTAAGGATGATCCACCATAACTTAAGAACGGTAAGGTAATGCCAGTAACGGGCATAAGTCCCGTAACAACAGCGATATTGATCATCACTTGGATGGCAATCATACCGATAATACCCACCGCCAGTAAACTGCCATATAAGTCAGGCGCGCCTAAGGCGATGCGAATACCGCGCCATAATAGTAGAAAGAATAACAGCAAAACAAACGTTGCACCGATAAATCCCAGTTCTTCAGAAACAATCGCAAAGATAAAATCGGTGTGCGGTTCAGGAAGATATTGATACTTCTGCCGGCTTTCTCCGAGACCGAATCCAAACAATCCACCTGGCCCAATCGCAAACAAGGATTGGATGATTTGAAAGCCGCTTCCTTGTGGTTCATCCCACGGATTAAGGAATGAGGTAATCCGCTTAATCCTGTATGGAGCTGATATGATGAGTGCAGCTAATCCAACAAGACCGAGCAAACCCATATAGACAAAATGCTTAATTCGAGCTCCAGCAATAAAAATCATCGTCAAACATGTGCCGACGAGAACTGCGCCTGTCCCTAAGTCTGGCTGCAACATAATCATGCCAAAAGCTAAGAAGACAAACGTTAACGACGGTATGAGCCCTTTACGCAAAGAAGTGATTTGTTTCTGATGTTCGGACAAAAACTTGGCTAGAAAAGCAATCAATGCCAGTTTTGTGAATTCTGAGGGCTGTAGTGAAAACGCCCCGACACCGATCCAACTTCTTGCTCCGCCTGCAACCTTACCAATGCCCGGGATTAACACGGCAATGAGTAACACAAAGCAGATTAACATCCCTATTTTCGACCATGTCCGCCATGTTAAATAATTAACGTTCATCATCGCAAACATCGCCGCAACGCCAATACCCGCGAATAGTAACTGCCTTTTAGCAAAATAAAAGGCATCATCAAACTTATACGAAGCCCCAACAGCACTGGCGCTGTAAATCATAATCAACCCAATAGATAGTAACACAAGTGTTGTTAAGATTAACAGAAAATCCGGTGCAGCTTTTTTGTTCATTGGTGACACCTCGATCGCGAAAATAACTTGTCTTATTTAAGCTTATGCACCATTTTGATAAACATGTCCCCACGATCCTGAAATGATCGGAATTGATCCCAACTAGCACAAGCCGGGGATAATAAAATGACATCATTCATATCTGATGATCCATAGGCGATGGGCACCGCCTCTTCAACAGTATCGACGATTTTAATTGTTTTAACCCCTGCCGTTTTGGCAGCCGCCGCGATTTTTTCTTTTGTTTCACCAAAAGCAACCAAAGCCTTTACGCCTTCTAAGGCGGGGATAAGCGTATCAAATGAGTTGCCGCGATCGAGGCCCCCAGCCAGCAGTAACACTGGTCGGGAAAAGGCATTTAAAGCTTTCGTTGTCGCTAGTATATTAGTTGCTTTGGAATCATTATAAAACAGGCGGTCCTGCACTGTTGCTACATATTGCAATCGATGTTTGACACCCGTGAATCCCTGCAAGCGTGCTTTGATAAACGCATCACTAACACCACATAATTTCGCCACTGCGATGGCAGCCAAGGCATTTTCAATATTATGCGCGCCAGGCGCACCGAGTTCTGCGGCATGAATAATTGGCGTATCACGATAATAAAGGACCTCATCTTGCAAAAATGCTCCTGTTTGAACCAATCCATTAACGGAAAACGGAATGGCTGTCGCATCCGTTTGCTCAACAAATGCTGATACATGTTCATCATCCGCGTTGTAGACGAAATAGTCCTGCGGAGTTTGCTTCATAGTGATTCGCTTCTTAGCGTTAGCATAATTTTTAAATGAGCCATGATAATCAAGATGAGCTTCATATAGATTGAGAATCACCGATATTCTAGGGTGAAATTCATCAACCCCCATGAGTTGGAAACTTGATAATTCCGTCACGATAACATTGTCATTTGACGCCTTTTGCACGACCTCACTGAGAACCGTTCCTATGTTACCGGCAACTAAAGGTTCACGAGAACTTCCCGACAACAGTTCACCAATAAGCATCGTTGTTGTCGTTTTGCCATTCGTGCCTGTAATACCAATAAATTCAGCTTCAGAAATTCGGTAAGCCAGTTCAACTTCTGTGAGCACCGGCACCTGCTTGTTCTCTGCTTGCACAATCAGCGGATTACTATAAGGAATTCCAGGATTTTTAACAAGCACATCCAAATCTTCATGAACTAAGCCATCCGGATGTCCCCCTCCTACAACGTCAATTCCCATCGACCTTAATTCAATCGCCTTCGCGTTTTCATTTAACGGTGAGCGATCATTGATAGTGACGTCCGCTCCAAGCTGGTGCAGTAATTTTGCTGCTGCATAGCCACTTTTGGCCAACCCTAACACCAACACCTGTTTATTTTGAAAATCTAATATTTGTCTCATCTATAGCCACACCTTTAGATAAATCCCGAAAATCGCAAA
This sequence comes from Tuberibacillus sp. Marseille-P3662, assembly GCF_900178005.1. Lineage (NCBI taxonomy): Bacteria > Bacillati > Bacillota > Bacilli > Caryophanales > Sporolactobacillaceae > Tuberibacillus > Tuberibacillus sp. Marseille-P3662. The sequence goes on from NZ_FXBS01000006.1 coordinate 1,324,144, forward strand.
TAAAATGCCGACGACCCAGAATGTCGAGACAATCCGCCACTCCGACCAACCTGTTAACTCATAATGATGGTGCAGAGGACTCATTTTAAATATACGCTCTCCTGTCAGCTTAAATGAAATCACTTGCAACATGACTGACAGTGTCTCAATAACATATATGCCGCCAACCACTATCAGAAGAATCTCCGCCTTCGTCAAGATCGCCACTCCGGCTAATGCCCCACCTAAAGCAAGTGAACCGGTATCACCCATGAACACTTTGGCAGGATGAGCATTAAATACAAGAAAACCAAGCAAAGCTCCTGCGGCCGCTATCGAGAAGACAGCGACATCCATCAGCTGCATTTGATAAGCAATAACGGCATAAGCCCCAAATGCAATTGCGGATGTACCTGTTAATAAGCCATCCATACCATCGGTGAGGTTCGTTCCATTCGACGTCCCGAGCAGCATAATAACAATTAATACAATATAAAATCCATGTAAATCAAAACTGATACTGGTGCCTGGAATACTAATGGCTGTAGAAAACTCAGTTTGCATCAAAATGACAAAGAATAACACCGCCACAATTAACTGACCTAGTAGTTTTTGTTTCGACTTCAAGCCTAAGTTACGTTTCATAACCACTTTAATGAAATCATCCAAAAAACCAATGACACCGTATCCCACAGTCACTAGCAGCAGAAGATACGTCGATGTAGATAGAAGACCAGTGCGCCAAGAAACAACCAAAGTGGCAATCACCAAAGCAACAATGATAATGATCCCGCCCATGGTCGGTGTTCCAGCCTTCTTTTGGTGGCTCTCCGGTCCCTCTTTTCTAATATATTGTCCAAATTTTAGTAAGCGTAATAATGGAATAAATAGTGGCGCGATGATCACGGCAATAACAAACGCCGCAATCATAGCCACTAATAAAGTGCCTGACATTAATGTGTGCCCCCTTGCGATGGATCCATTACGGCCGTTAATGTTTCAAATTTTGCGGCACGTGAGGCTTTGAATAAAACAACAGTATCCTCTTGGTTATGTTGCTTTAGAACAGATGCCGCTGCATCCTTATTTTTAAATGAACGAATAATAAGTTTTGACGCATGCTTTTGTAATTCATCAGCAATCCATTGTGCTTTCTCACCTATGGTATAGACATGGGTGATCGGGGCATGAATTGAGTCAGCAATATCCCTATGCATTCGCTCTTCATCCACACCCAATTCATAAATATCGCCAAGTACAAGCACTCGTTCAGTAAATCCAGGTAACTGTTTGATGGTTTCAATCGCCGCTTTCATCGATGTTGGACTAGCATTATAAGCATCGTTAATGATTGTGGCACCGGCTGCGGTGACATACGTTTGCAACCTCATGTCCGTCATTTGACCTTGAAGCAGTCCGGCCTGAATCGCTTGATTTGATAAACCTAAATATTGACCGACTGCAACAGAAAACAATGCATTTTGGACATTGTGACGCCCGAGTAACGGAATATCAAAGCTTCGGTTTTTCACCTCAAAACGATAACCTTCAGCACTTTCATGAACCCCACTGACCATATAATCATTTCGTTCAGTAAAACCACAGCGAATCGTCGTCAAACTTTTTGTAAGGGGTGAATCCAGCAACGGTTCATCACCGTCAATCACGAACACACCTGAAGCGTCCATACCATCCATAATTTCCATTTTAGCCTGAGCAATACCTGCGCGACTTCCAAGATATTCAATGTGTGATTCCCCAATATTGGTAATCACCGCAAAGTCAGGTTCAGCCAGACGGCTTAATTGTGATATCTCACCAAAATGATTCATGCCCATTTCAGCAATGAGAACCTCACAATCTTCCGGCATCGAAAGTATGGTTAAAGGCAGCCCGATATGATTATTGAAATTGCCTTGGGTTTTAAAAGTTTCATAAGACTGGCTCAGAACACCATCCATAATATCTTTCGTCGTCGTTTTCCCGTTACTTCCCGTAATTGCAACAACTTTAGGATTGATCTTACGTCGATAGTTACGAGCAAGCTCTTGCAGGGCTGTTAACGGATCTGTGACAAAAAATACGGGAAAGTCCTCGGGTATGTCGCTAGGAAAATCGTGATCCTCCTGCCATAGCGTCGCCACCGCGCCATTGTCTATCGCTTGCTTCACAAAGTGATGAGCGTCAAACGTTTCCCCAGTCAGCGGGATAAATAGACCCTGATTGATCGGTTTACGGCTATCTGTCATCACATTGAGACTGTATATGTCAGTCAGACGACCTTGGGAGCGAACGCTCACAGTTTGCACCGCTTCTAAATTAATGCTCATGGTTCTGACGCTCCTTTATCGCTTCAGCAGCAACCCGTCGATCATCAAAATTAATCGTCTGATCCCTAATAACCTGATATGTTTCATGACCTTTACCTGCGATCAAAATGACGTCATCAGGCTGTGCTTGATTGATGGCATGGAAAATCGCCCGTCTCCTATCAACGACCGACGTGTAAGTTCCAGTGCCGACACCCGATTCCATATCGTGAATAATTGCTTCAGGATCCTCTGATCGTGGATTATCAGATGTAAAGACTACCCAATCACTATATTCAACAGCAGTTCGTGCCATGACCGGGCGCTTATCGCGATCACGATCACCGCCACAACCCACCACGGAAATGATACGTCCCTTGGCAAATTCCTTAATGGTCTGCAGGGCATTCTTTAGACTGTCGGCTGTATGAGAATAATCGACAATCACATTGAAATCCTGACCAACATTCACATTCTCAAATCGTCCGTCAATCCCTTCAAGCTGCTGAATAGCGGAAATAATGGCTGTCAGTGTCATGCCTGATAAATAACAGGCCAGACTAGCTGCCAATATATTGTATACACTAAATTTGCCTAATAGCGACGTTTTAATCGTATACCGCTCGCCGAAAGCCACGAGATCAAACGTCGTCCCCGCGGCATGAATAGCAATATTTTCAGCTGTGAAATCGGCACTATGATCAATACCATATGTGAAGACCGGTGCAGAAGTGACAGCTTGTAGAGTTTGCGATGTTTCATCATCCCGATTGAGAACAGCCGCTTTTCGATTACTATTATTATATGTATTGCCAAGCTGGGAAAAAAGAAGTGATTTGGCATACATATAGTCTTTCATCGTTGCATGATAATCCAAATGGTCTTGGGTTAAATTGGTGAATACAGCAATATTATAATCACATCCTCTTACTCGACCCTGAACCAAAGCATGTGACGACACTTCCATTACTGTATGCCGGACACCTTCATTAATCATATCCCGGAACATCCGGTGTAGCTGATCGGATTCCGGCGTCGTTCTTGGTATCGGCATATGATGTTCGCCATACTTCACACCCATGGTGCCGATCAATCCACTTTTATCACCACCCGATTCTAGGATTGACTTCACGAGATGACTAACTGTCGTCTTCCCGTTTGTCCCCGTCACACCGATGAGATTCAGATCCCCAGATGGATGATGATATAATTGATCAGATACAATCGACAATGCCCGACGGCTATCAGGAACATAGATGACAGGAATACTCACGTCGATGACCTTCTCTGCAACGATGGCAGAAGCTCCGGCTGAGACAGCAGCCGTTGCAAACATGTGACCGTCATGGTTCTCTCCTTCAATACATACAAACAGTGAGCCGGTTTGAACAGCTCGTGAATCCATTGTAATATCCATTATATCTGGATTCCCATCACCTAATTTCTCATAATTGAATAACGGCTCTATACATTCATTCAGTTTCATCTTCATACCTCCAACCTAAACAACCATTCCATTTATCGTAAAAAAGAAGCCAAGGGACACCACCTTGGCTCATTTATTCCCATCACTATTTTAATCGTCCAACTGAGATTTGTCACCCAGATAAATGCGAATTGTTTGCCCCGTTTCAAGCTTCACACCTGGCTCAGGCCCTTGTTTAATAATGTAATCACCTTGACCAACCGTATCAATCTTTAAATTGTATAAAGCATTCCTTAATTTACTTTTCTTTTTGCCGACTAAATTCGGAACTTTAACCGTAATAGGATCTGTAGGTTTCCGTTCCTTATCCATACCACCTTTTCTTGGTTCAACGCCCATTGCCCGTAAACTATCACCAATAATTTGACCCGCAATCGGAGCAGCAACGACACCGCCGAATTGGACATCAGTCGTCGGATTATCAATAGCGACATAAACAACAATCTCAGGATCATCCGCCGGTGCAAATCCCATGAATGACAAAACATAATTGTTTTTGAGATAGTGTCCATTTTTCGCCTTTTGCGCAGTACCTGTCTTACCACCCACACGATATCCATCAACATAAGCACCGCGGCCCGTTCCTTTTGCCACGACCGATTCAAGGGCATTGCGGACTTTTTTCGATGTTTTTTCGGTAATAACCTGTTGCTTCATGTCAGGAGCAGTCCGGTTCACGACCTTCCCAGTTTCGGGATTTTCCCATGATTTAGCAATGTAGGGTTCATACAGATAACCGCCATTGATGGCTGCTGAAACTGCAGTAATTTGTTGGATTGGCGTCACAGATACCCCTTGTCCAAAAGCCGTTGTTGCTGTTTCCAACGGTCCTGCTTTCTTTGGATCGAAAAGAATCCCCTTGGCCTCACCCTGGAGATCGATACCTGTTTTCTTACCAAATCCAAAATCATGGATATAAGAAAACAACTTATCTGTTCCCAACTTTTGCCCCATTTTGACGAAACCAGGGTTACATGAATTTTGCACCACCTCAAGATAGGTCTGCTCACCATGGCCCCCGCTCTTCCAGCAATGCAATTTACTTCCTGCCACTTCGATGGCGCCAGTATCATTGAAATGGTCTTCCTGCAAATCAATTAACCCTTCGTTTAATATGGCTGACAGCGTAATAATTTTAAATGTCGATCCTGGCTCATACGTTCGCCAAATGGGTGAATTATGATTGTACACTTCTGGTTTCACATTTTGATAATCTTCCGGATTAAAATCAGGGCGTGACGACATCGCCAATATTTCACCATTATCCGGATCCATCGCGATCGCGATCGCATTATCAGGATGATATTTCTGATCAGCAATATCCAGTTCCCGTTCAACAATCGATTGAACTTTGGAATCAATCGTTAACTTAAGATTCAACCCATCTTTGGGTGGAACATACTGTTCCTTGAGCGACGACATCCGGTTACCCTGTGCATCTGAATAAAAATCAACATGCCCGGAGTCACCTTTCAATCGATCGTTGTAATAGGCCTCTAATCCCGTCAATCCCTGATTATCAATTCCCGCAAACCCTAAGACGTGAGATAAATAACTCTTGTGAGGATAATGTCTTGTGAAATCTTCAGCAATAAATACCCCCGGAAGTTTGAGACGTTTAATCTTTGTTGCTTTTTCATTACTAATTTTTTGTCCTTCTGGCTTAATCCACTTTTTGTTAGCTTCATCTGTAATAATCTCATATACTTCTTTTTGCGACATTCCGAGAATATCAGCTAATTTCGCTGCTGTTTTTGCCGGTTTCCTCACTTGCTTAGGAGCAACCAGCACCGATGGTCGGCTTTTATTAGTTGCAAGCACCTCACCGTTACGATCCAGAATGTCACCACGCTCGGCCTTATACTCAATTTCCTGACTCCATGAGTCAAGGGCTTTTTGCGACAGCCAACCATTCTCAAAAAATTGAACATATCCCAAGCGTACGGCAAATATGGAAAAGATGAAGATCCCTATGAATAAAGTTATAAGTAGTCTTTTTCGTACTGTCACATTTGAAACGCGCAAAAGTGGCCCCTCCCGTTATAAAGCTTGTTTCACTAATATGCGAGTCACGGAGAAATTAGAACAAGCTAGGGCCACATACGCATTCTGATTTCTTGCTATTCCTCTTTTTTATCTTTCGATTCAGGAGCTTGTTTTTTGTCCCTTGTCTCGAGGTTAAGGACAAGATCATCACCTTTTTTAATGGCCTTATCCGGTTTCGGCTGCTGCTGCTTTACAAAACCATGGCCAACAAGGTTCAATTGCATCTCTAGCACGTCAGCTACTTTTAAACTATCTGACAAGGACCAACCACGTAAATCTGGTAAATGATAATCACGCTCTCCAGCGAGAATGACTTTGCTGCCTTGCAGTAACTCAGAACCCGAATAAGGAATTTGATCGGTAACCTTTCCTGTGCCAATGACGACAGGATTCAGACCCTTCTTCTCAAGTACTTTAGCTGCATTGTTAATGTCTTTTCCTTGTAGGTCCTGGACTTGTACGGTTTTAGCTTGATCATCTTTCTTGCTCGGTTTGATGTTCATATATTGCAAACTATTTTTCATCACTGGTCTGAACACTTTAGACACCGATTCTGACTCTCCCTTTTCAGGACGGTCCACTGCTATGTATACAACGAGTTCAGGATCTTTTTTAGGAGCCATGCCTAAAAATGAAAAAATGTAATTATTTTTTCCTGTCATATATCCGTTTTTATCAGGGATCTGTGCCGTTCCAGTCTTACCAATGATGTCATAGCCTTCAATTTGATAATCGTTGCCAGTACCATGGTCTTCATTAGCAACCACTTGGCGCATTAATCCCCGGACATTTTGAGCGGTTTGCTTAGACACTGGATGTCCAGCAGATTTGGGTTCATGGTTAATCAATGTTTCCTGATTATCAGGATCAACGACTTTATCAATCACATAAGGTTGCATCATTTGACCATCATTAGCAATCGCCGTTGCCGCTTGTACGATTTGAATAGGTGTAAAAGCAGAGGCTTGTCCAAAACCTGTCATTACCTGATCAATGGGATACTTAAAATTAATTTGGCTATTCGCTTCATGAGGTAAATCAATTCCCGTTTTTTCTGTGAAGCCAAACTTTTGTAAATACTCATGAAACGTTTTCGATCCTAGTTGTTTGTCGACAACCCGGGAAAAAGCAACATTAGAAGAACGGATAAACCCTTGGCGATAGTTGATTTTCCCCCAGTTTCCCCGCCAGTCATGAATCGATGGTGCATTGTCAGATATCCGATAACTCCCGGAATCAAATGTCGCTTGGCCATTCCAAACGCCTTCGTTCATCGCTGCCGCCAACGTAAAAGTTTTCATGACTGAACCTGGTTCATATGGGGTCGAAATCGCCATGTTGTAGTAATTTTCTACATTCCGTTTATTAGGATTAAATGTCGGTCGGTTCGACATAGCTAATATTTCACCGGTTTTCGGATTGGCAACAATGCCGATCATTCGCTCAGGATTGTATTCTTGATTCACCTTGCTCATAGATTCCTCTAGAACAGTTTGAATTTTATAATCTAGCGTTAATTGGGCATTAGCTCCATTATTCGCTTTAACGTCCGTCTGTTTCGTATCAGCTAGAATGACACCATCCTGTGTTTTTTCAAACGTTACTTGACCATCGTGAGCCTTTAGCTGTTGATTAAGTGACTGTTCTAGACCCATGAGACCTTTTTGTTGGTCAGACGTTTGGTCATACTTGGTAAAACCAATTACATAAGGAGAAAACGACTTATTTGGGTAGAAACGCTTGGAGGTTTCTTTAAAGTGAATACCTGGCAAATCTAAAGCCTTAATCTTCTTCATCTTGTCATAGCTAAGTTTTTTTCCAGCCGTCCCAAACTCCACCTGAAAACGATCTTTGTGCATGAGTGACGCAAGCTTATCAGCCTCAACATCTAAAATGGGCGCGAGCTTTTTGGCCGTTTTTTCTACATCCTCATCCTTGACATAATCATCCATATCTTCGCTTAATACGGCATACACCGTATAAGCAGGGACATCATGAGCAAGAATGCGGTGATTACGGTCATAAATCGTCCCCCGATCAGCGTCTTTAGTTTTCATTTGCGTCCACTGATTTTCACCAAATTGAATAATGTTATGATCATTAATTTCTTTAGCTGAAACAATATAACAAAATCGTCCCAGAATGATCGAAAAGAGCAGTAAAAAGCCTAGTGCCAATACCAGCGCCCATCGATTAATCGATTTATTTTTACTTGGAAACATATCGATTCACCACTTTATGGCAAAACTTTAACATTTTTATCGTTGAGGTCAAGGCCTAATTTGTTCTTAGCAATCCGGTGAATGCGGTCATAGGCACTTAACTTCGTCACTTTAGCTTCCAATTGGTTATTCACTTTAGCTGTTTCACTAATTTTGTTATTCAGTTGATTGATATCTTTTGACGTGGCATGAATCATAGCCTGGGACGACACAATAAAGATAGCCAATGCCATGATAACAGCGACTCCGGCGGCCCACAGGACTTTTTCACCTTTGGTCACACCTTTTTTGACCGGAACAGAGTTTGTCTGGGCTTGTTCACCAGACTTTTGTTGATGTCTTGCTTGTCGAGTTGGCTCTTCAGTTAATTGACGGGCAACTTGGCTCATCTTTCATTCTCCTCCCTATTAATAGGTCTTATTTTTTCGGCAATCCGCAGTTTCGCTGAATGAGCGCGGCGATTATTTGCCATTTCTGAATCAGCAGGCACCACCGGTTTACGATTCACCAACTTAAGTGACGGCTGATAAGCTTCTGGAATCACAGGCAAACCCCGGGGTAGGTCAGGGGGTTCGCTAAACCCTTTAAGCGTTTGTTTACAAATCCGGTCTTCCAGTGAATGAAATGTAATGACAGCGATTCGGCCACCAACGGACAGTAATTCAATTGCCTGCTTCAATGATGCCTCAAATACACGCAATTCATCATTCACAGCAATCCGTAAAGCTTGAAACACACGCTTAGCTGGGTGACCGCCAGTTCGCCTGGCCGCCGCTGGTATCGCCGCTTTTATGATATCGACTAATTCAGTCGTCGTCTTAATGGCTTGCTTTTCCCGGTTTTTTTCAATATGTCTTGCAATGGACTTAGCGAATTTCTCTTCGCCATAACGGCTGATAATGGACACTAACTTTTCAAATGGCCATTCGTTGACAATCACTTCAGCCGTTAAAGCCTGCTCTTGATCCATCCGCATGTCTAAAGGACCGGTAAATCGATAACTGAAACCACGTTCAGCTACATCGAATTGGGGTGAAGATACACCCAAATCAAAAAGAATACCATCCACTTCATCAACTTCAAGACGATGGAGTTCTTGTTTGAGGTGCTGAAAATTTTCTGGAATATAAGTCACCTTTGACGAATAAGCACTCAAACGGTTCCGAGCTTGACTTAACGCGTACTCGTCTTGATCAAAGGCATAAAGATGACCGCCTGTTAACCGCTCTAAAATCGCTTCACTGTGCCCCCCCATTCCCAAGGTGCAATCGACGTATCGGCCATCCGGCTGGATATCCAATTGTTTAATCACTTCTTCTTTTAAAACAGAAATATGCTGTGTCATGTTGTCTTCCTTCCATAGGGATTTATAGATCAAAATCAAAATCCATAAGACTTTCAGAAATCTCCGCAAACGATGCTTCGGATTCTGCATAGTAGCTTTCCCAAACAGGCTTACTCCAAATCTCAATTCGGTTGGAGACACCGATGATCACACATTCCTTTTCCAGTTTTGCGTACTGCTTTAACGGTGTGCTGACGTTAATGCGTCCTTGTTTGTCAAATTGGACTTCAGCCGCACCAGAGAAGAAAAAACGTGTGAAGGCACGTGCGTCTTTTTTCGTAAAGGGGAGGGCTTTTAATTTCTGCTCGAGTTGTCTCCATTCTTCCATGGGATAACCGAACACACATTGATCCATGCCTCTTGTGATCACAAACGTCTCACCTAAGTCCTCCCTTAACTTGGAAGGAATGATGATACGCCCTTTTTCATCGATGTTATGTTGATATTCCCCCATGAACATGGATCCGTACCCCGCTTTCTCCCCCTACTTTACCACATCGCCCCACTATTCACCACTTTATTATTAAATATTCGCTTAGTATACAAAAAATCCTGCCGTTTGGCAGGATTTTTTTGATCATTTTTTTACATATAGAAAAGATATTGTCGGCCATCAAACGAATAGGTTTCACTAAGTAAACGATCGATGAGATCTTTACTATGGGCGTTAATAAAGTAGTAAATCGACCAGGTCCGTTCTTGTGGCTGGTTATCGGGTTTTAAATCCATCTGAACATTATCAAATTTTTTCAGCGCTTGATCATGATGCTGTTCCACTGATTTCATCATTTTACGTCTAATATATTCGATCTGCTGCTCAATGATGGTACGATTTTTATCTGCGAGCGGCTGAAGGTTAGGGTCAATGTCCCCAGCTAGATCCTTCAACGGCTGATAGTATTCATGTAAAGCAGCGGTCACTTGCTCGGCCGTTTCATCTATTGGCCAATGATTCTGCTCACGGAGCCATGCTTGCTTTTTTGCTTCCAGCCCCTCCGTGAGTACATCCCCAATTGAGTAATTTTTGTCTTTCAACCACCTACAAACATCACGGCTAACTAACGTAACGTTCAAACGCGGAATCACCGGCGGCATCGCTAATGACATTGCTTCAAAACCAGTTTTCAAAGCAGACCAATATGAAATTTCACCAGGACCGCCGACAAAAGCCAATGTCGGTAACAACATTTCCTGCATTAACGGGCGCGTAACAACATTATTACTTAATCTCTCAGGTTGTTCACGCGCAATCCGAAGCAATTCATCTTTTGTTAACCGGATTGTATCATGTTTATCCTTAAAAGTGACTTCATCCACCCGTTCTAAAAGTTTGCGCTCACCGGCATCATGATAAAATAAGTGAGCATCTGTTGCAGATGCGTCAAGGTTGACGTGATAGCCAGAGGCATTGAGATTAAATAAAGTATCTTGCACATTTTGACTGAGCGTCTCTGATTGATGAATCATTTGCTCAAAAAATGCCGATTCCAACTGCCGAAACCGCTTATCACATGAATCAAGAAGCACCAAGCCATATTGGCTGAACAGGTCATGAAGCAAATAGGCAAAAAAGTCAACAATCGTTTCCGAACGATCAATAAATGTATAAATAGCATCCAACAATGATTGAGTATCGTCGCTTTCACCATACGCCTGAAACACATCGTTGACCCACGCTTTTAAACGAGCATCGTCTATACCAATCTCAGAAACAGGTTGTTTATTTTGCGTGCGATCTTGATAAACCATTTTTTTTATATGCTGTTGTTCATTCACATTAACATGATTAATTTCCGCAAAATCATGATCTTCTCCGGCAATCCAAAACACTGGGATGACTGGGGTACCCAATTGCTTTTCCCGTTCGCGAGCAAATTTGATGACGGAAATACACTTATAAATCGTCATAGCTGGCCCCGTCAAGAGTCCGGCTTGCTGACCACCGACAACAACCGTAGCATCGGACTGATGAAGCTGATCAATATGTCTTCGAACGTGTTCAGACGACGTATACTGTGCATTAAAGGCATGTAAAGCAGCGACTAAATGATCCCTCTGATAATCACGTTGTTGTAAATATGTAACTCTCTGTTCATATGTATCATCCCTCTGATAATCGTAGGCAAAATAAGATGTGATCGTCTCATCTTGATGAATATAGTCATGAACGAGCTTATTGGCTATGGATGAATTCAAAACCTCAACCATGACTGAACCTTCCTCTCTATGACGGCATTCTTTGCAACATAGAGTATAGCAGATTTAAAGGCCCTGACCAAAATAGTGTGCCTACCCGAATTGGTGTCCAAACTCGAAGATCAATCCATAACAAGATAATAATAGATCTAGGCCGACAAACACTAGAAAATTCAAACGCCATATTCCGCGAAAAACGCGTTTAAATTCAAATTCTCCCCTGTAACGCCAATAAAATATCGTATAGATAATGGCGACGATCGAAACGATTAATATAACAATTCCTAAAAACGAACGATGCCAGAGATAGCTCATCAATGCCTGAGCACATAGAATAACAAAAACCGTTCCTATATCTAAGGCATAATGAAAGGCTTTTCTCCGGTTGCCAGTCAACTTATGCGTAACAAGATAAATCAGAGCTGTTGTTATCAAAGGCAATGTAATGAAAACCCCTAAAATATAAGCAATAACCGTCAAACCCATCCCCCCTTCACTATATAATCCCATCATAAACGACCGTGTCTATGATTTCGACACGGTCGCAGCCATTTCTTGCTTTTATTTAAAAATCGTTATACAGGGTATACGGGATGCTTACGTTCACTAAATGTTACGGCTTTCGACCTGTATATGTCATATCTCATCACTAGTTCATTCCGAAGAGCATCCGCCGATATCACATCATCGACAATCTGTTCTGAAGCCAATTTATAAATATCAATGCTTTCCTGATAGTCTTTTTGTTTTTCTTGGACAAATTGGCGCCGTTCTTTCGGATCTTCAATTTGCTCAATTTTATTGGAATAAACAGCGTTGACGGCCGCTTCGGGACCCATCACTGCAATCTGCGCTGTTGGCAGCGCTAAGCAACAGTCGGGTTCGAAGGCGGGCCCTGCCATAGCGTACAACCCCGCACCGTAGGCTTTCCGAACAATGACTGATATTTTGGGCACCGTTGCCTCACTGACGGCGGCAATGAGCTTGGCACCATGGCGAATAATTCCAGCCTGTTCCACTTTCGTCCCAATCATGAATCCCGGAACATCCGATAAAAATAAGAGTGGGATATTATAGGCATCGCAGAGTTGAATGAATTTGGCACCTTTGTCCGCAGAATCTACAAATAACACGCCGCCTTTACTTTTCGGTTGATTGCCAACAATCCCAACAACCTCCCCATTGATCCTGGCTAGTCCAGTAATCAATTCTCTAGCAAAGCGTTGTTTAATTTCAAAAAAGCTACCCTCATCAATCAATGACTCGATGAATTCATACATATCAAAAGGGGCATTCTGATGCTCGGGTACAATCTCCGACGGTTTTTTTTCTGATTTTGGTGGGATGCCATCGATAGTTGCTGGCTGTTGTTGAAAGTTCGCTGGAAAATAACTGAGATAGTCCCGCGCATAGTTGATTGCTTCCTCTTCGTCTTGAGCCAAAACATCACCGCAACCACTTGTCGAACAATGCATTTCAGCACCGCCCATTTCTTCAAGTGATACCTGTTCACCAATCACTTTTTCCGCCATCCGCGGTGATCCTAAATACATGGAAGCATTTTGATCCACCATTATGACGATATCGCAAAAAGCGGGAATGTAAGCTCCACCAGCTGCAGAAGGTCCAAATAGCAAACAAACTTGTGGGATCATCCCCGATTGCTTCACTTGATTATGGAAAATCCGGCCCGCGCCGCGACGATTCGGGAACATATCAAGTTGATCTGTAATCCGAGCGCCAGCTGAGTCGACTAAATAGAGAAGCGGAACGCGCAATTTTTGCGCCGTTTCCTGAATACGGATGATCTTCTCAACCGTTTTGGCTCCCCATGATCCGGCTTTGACGGTCGAATCATTGGCCATGACACAAACCGTTTCACCGTTAACCTTACCCATTGCAGTCACAACACCGTCAGCAGGGAGATCACCCGCCTCATAATTGGCAAACCGGCCATCCTCCACTTGATAGGTGCCTTTATCAAACAATAATTCAAGACGCTTGCGCACAAATAATTTACCTTTGTCCGCTAAGCGTTCATGATATTTAGCAGCCCCGCCGGATTCAATCGTTTCCACTGCTGTCTGCAAATCACGCTCTTGTTTTTGACTCATGACTGATCCTCCAAAGCGAGTAGTACATCACCTTCATTAACGAAATCTTGACTAGCAACATTCACAGCCTTAACCGAACCGTCAGTCTCGCTTTCCATAGGAATTTCCATTTTCATAGATTCTAACATAACGACCGTATCGCCTTTTTTTACCGCATCTCCTTCTGATACCAAAACATCCAAGACCGTTCCTGCCATATTTGCTTTGATTTCCTTCATTGTGATTCCTCCTTCATATCGTGAAGCATGTGTGTTGTATAATGGCCTCGACTAAATTCAGAGCCGCTAAGTAGTTTTTTAAATAACGGAGCGTTGGTTTTAATTCCATCAACCGTGAGTTGGTCGAAAAAATACTGGCTTTTTGCTAACACGTCAGAACGGTCGTCACCTCTAATAATGATTTTAGCAATCATCGGGTCATAAAAAGGCGTCACTGTGGAGCCAGCTTGATAGCCGTCATCAATACGGACGTCGTTAATATTAGGCCAGGTCAAAGTCCGAATCTTTCCCGGAGAAGGTAAGAATGACACTGGATCCTCCGCATATAACCGGTATTCAATCGCATGTCCCTGCGCATGAATATCCGTCTGCACCTTGGATAACGGCTTGCCTTGAGCCACATCTATCTGCCATTCGACAAGGTCGTCACCCGTAATAGCTTCCGTTACCGGATGTTCGACTTGCAGACGTGTATTCATTTCTAGAAAGTAAAAGTTTTCAGCTTCATCCACAATGAATTCAACTGTTCCCGCATTGGTGTAGCCGACATGCTTGCCTGCGGCGGACGCCGCAGCTGTTATCTTTTCACGCGTGGTTTCGGAAATAAAGGGTGACGGGGATTCCTCAATCACTTTTTGATTTCTGCGCTGTACTGAACAATCTCTTTCATATAGGTGAACAATATGTCCAAAGCTGTCGCCAAATATCTGTACTTCAACATGACGACCGTTTTCAATCGCTTTTTCTAAAAACATATCTGGCCGGCCAAAATAAGTCTGCGCCCGTTTTTGGTTTGATTGAAACGCTGCTTCGAGTTCGGCGGACGAAGTACATAATTGCATGCCAATCCCACCCCCACCTGCACTCGCTTTAAGCATTACAGGGTACCCTATCTTATCCGCTAAGCGGGTCGCTGCATGAGCATCTTCTAAAGCCCAGTCACTCCCTGGGACAACAGGAACCCCAGCGGCCTGCATGGTCAGGCGCGCTTTGACTTTATCACCCATTAGATCAATAATGGATGGATCAGGGCCAATAAAAGTAATCCCGGCTTTTTCAATTTCACGGGCAAAAGCAGGATTTTCAGACAAAAATCCGTATCCAGGATGGACAGCGTCCGCTCCAGAATCCCTGATTGCCTGCATAATCCTTTCAATATTTAAATAAGATTTTTGCGGATGAGATTCCCCGAGTGAAAAAGCGTGATCAGCCTCTTTAACAAACGGTAATTCACGATCAGCTTCTGAAAAAATAGCCACGGTTTCAAGGTTGAGTTTTTGGCAAGTTCGAATGATTCTAAGGGCGATTTCACCTCTGTTAGCAATTAATACTCTGTTCAAGGTATCATCCTCCTCTCGTTGTAAACCCTTACATTTTAATAATTCGTTAATAAACTGCGATATCCTTTTATTTTCTTTCGGCAAATACAAGAAATTTTATTAAATATGTATTATAATTGTAGGAGAAAGCGTTATTAGTTCAATTAGGGGGCAAAACAAAATGAAAACGAATTCTGTCCAACGACTGTTAATTAATTTCAAAACCCTAGAAGAATTTAAAAAGTTCCGTGAGTACGGCGCTCAGGAACTATCCATGTTAGAAGACCTTGAGGCCAATTTTATTGAAAATGACAGCGAATCCCCATTTTATGGGATTTATTTCGGGGACAAATTGGTCGCACGTATGAGTCTATATAAAGTCAATAAAAAGTACGACTCTTATTTCGAACCACCACAAGATTACCTTGAACTTTGGAAAGTCGAGGTTTTACCTGGTTATCAAGGTCAAAAATACGGTAGAGCATTGATTGATTTCGCGAAATCCTTCAACCTTCCCATTAAAACAAATGCTCGAAATCAATCCCATCACTTTTGGGACAAAATGGAATTTGAACCGATCACTTATAACACACAAAGAGATCGTGGTGAAAATCCTTACGTTTGGTTCCCTAGTGGTGTTACAGAGCAATCTCTGTAAAGAAAACACTTGGCATTCTGCTAGTGAATGCCAAGTGTTTATTATTTATTGATCTTTTCAGGCATCTTTTGTTCTTCGTTTGAAATACTGTCTTCATCTTGAAGACCCATCATCTTTCTAGCTCGATCCATAACAGACAGCATTTTCTGATATTCTGCCTCAATCTCTTGATATTGTCGCTCAACTGTTTGCAACGTCTGTGATAACTCCGATTTTTCTTTTTTCATATGCTCCAATTGTTTTTTTAGCGTTTTATTTTCCTTTTCTAAATCATAGCTGTCCAACTCATTATTTTTTAGCTGTTGCAGATAGTCTATGATAGATGATAAGTTGAACGCCTGTTCATTGTCCCCTGCTTTTGCTGCTGAGGCGCGTGATTCACTCTGACCCTCAGTTGATTGAGACCGTTTTTCATCTGACAACGGCTGTTTCAACTTTTTTTGGGCTGCATGCTGTTCTTTTCGCTTATTCTTCGCTACAGTAATCGCTGATTCATAATTTTTTCGCACCAGGGAATTCCATCGAAATCCACAAGCTGCAGAGGTTCGCGATAACTTCTGACCAACTTCTTCAAAAGCACCGAGCTGTGTGCCACCTTCACGTATATGTCGTAAGACGGTTTCGGCAAGCAATAAATCTTCATCATGATTCCAAGCATCCTGCCTAACGGTACTCATGTGATCCCTCCAAACACTTTTTTTCTAAATATATGCATTTAGTTAAATAGATAGACTTATTATTCTATTATTTTTTGACTGTTTTGACTGGAGGGATATTATAAAAAAAAGACAAGGAGAAAACTCCTTGTCTTTTTACGTGATTAGTTATTTTTCAACAACATCTTCGCCTTTGTATGAACCACATTCAGGACATACACGGTGAGCCAATTTGTACTCGCCGCAATTATCACATTGGACCATACCAGGGACACGAAGTTTCAAATGCGTACGACGTTTGTTCTTGCGTGTCGTCGACGTTCTGCGCTTAGGTACTGCCATGGTTGACACCTCCTTGAAGCTTAATCATCATAGAATTGCTTCAATTTTTCTAATCTGGGATCAATACGATTCTTCCGTTCTTCATCGGTTACCACTTCCCATCCCTTACCTTCCGGCTTCGGTTGGTTCTTGGCTTCCTCACTCACGACGCGTATAGGTTTTTCAACCAAAATCGCTTCTTTTATAAACGGAATTAAGTCAATCACTTGATTGTCTACATCATGAATTTCCTCACCATGACCATCTTCTAAATCCAAAGAAGAGTCAAGGCGAAACGTTTCCGATGTATGAACTTCAAATGGCTGATCGACGTTTTTCAGAGTTATCGAACAAGGTAATACCATTTTACCCTTTAATGTCAAATGAAATGAGATCAAGCGGGCTTTAACTTCCGCGAATCCTGTGATGCGAATAGGGGAAAGATCTCGAATTTCATCATCTTGTTCCGACATTTCGGGTAGTTCAATCGTCTCATCCAAGGTCAATCCTTCATTTTTATACGGCATTAAATCAGGAACCGACCATTTCAGTGTCATGTTAAAACCACCTCAAAGACAACATGTGTAATTATAGTGTGAGTTGAATCAATTGTCAATATGTTAACTTTACACCATCCACGAAAACCTCTATGCTGAAACTAAAAGATGAGTGGAGGTTAGAACTATGAAAGCAGCGGGCGTCATTGTTGAATATAATCCATTACATAACGGTCATTTATATCATTTACAAGAAACAATCAAACAAACCGGTGCTGATGTTATTATTGCTGTCATGAGCGGCAACTTTTTACAACGTGGTGAACCGGCGATTACATCAAAATGGACACGGACCAAAATGGCCTTGGATGCAGGTATCGATCTCGTTATTGAGTTGCCTTATGCTTTTGCAACGCAAAACGCAGAAATATTTGCTGGCGGTGCTATTTCTATCCTTAAAGCCCTTAAAGTTGATCACTTATGTTTCGGCAGTGAAGCGGGTGACGTCGCACCCTTCATGCAAACCCTTGAAGCGTTACAGAACCATCATGATCAGTATCAGAAAGCGATCAAGACTTACATGGGTCAAGGTAACAGCTACCCGACATCCCTTGCACGGGCATTCAAACAGCTTGACTTACCTGCAGACAAAAGCATTGATTTATCGCAGCCCAATAATATTCTTGGTTTTCATTATATCAAAGCTATGTCGGAACAAAATCATCCTATGACCGTTCATACCGTTAAACGCAAGCAAGCAGGTTACCATGATCTTACTGTAAGTGATGCCAATATAGCAAGTGCTACAAGTCTTCGGCGGATGATTTTTAACCATCAAGGTGGTCTGTTATCTGCAGAACCCTACATTCCTAACTTTACCCTCCAACGCCTGCAAAAAGAAGCTCACGCAGGACGTTTAACGGAATGGAGCGACTTCTTTCCCTATCTTAAATATCGTCTATTAAGTACTAATATTGAACATCTTGGACATATTTATGAAGCTGAAGAAGGATTGGAAAACCGTCTGCAGCAAAACATTCGTGAGGCCAATACATTCAATGAGTTTATGACAGCTATCAAAACCAAGCGTTATACATGGACACGGCTCCAACGCCTGCTCACACATACACTGATCAATGTAACCAAAGACAGGCTCAGAGAGACGTTGCAACAACCTTCGAGCCCCTATATACGGTTATTAGGGATGACAACTCAAGGTCAAACGTATTTACATGAGATTAAGGACACACTGTCCCTTCCCTTAGTAGCGAACGTGAATCGGTTTAACCATCCGCTCTTAACCATTGATGAGACAGCAGCCCAGTTATACAACTTTATCGTCGGAACGAAACCTGGCAGCATGACGCCGCTGTCCGAGCATCGCCGTCATCCCATTCGTCGAACATAACTACGGTTAATTTTGCTTCTGCAAGTCATTTAAAGCTGTGTTAAAAGATTTCGTCGGGATGACTTTCATATCTGTTTTAATGTCTTTGGCAGCCGCTTTAGCGTCTTGAGCCTCATTATCCGCCGTCGGTGCGAAGAAAATGTCACAATTGGCGTTGTCTGAGGCGACGACTTTCTGCTGAATGCCGCCGATGGGTCCAACCGAACCATCCGTATTAATGGTTCCCGTTCCACATATTTTACGGCCTTTGGTCAGATCTTTAGGCTCCAGGTTGTCATAAACCGCTAACGTCATCATTAAACCAGCTGAAGGGCCGCCGATATTTTTTGTATCTATCGTCACTTTCCGGTCTAACTGAACATCCATTTTATCTCTAAAGGTAATGCCAATCCCATATTGCTTAGAATGATCATCCGAGACGTAAACATCGGGAAATTGGCCGACCGGAACTTGATACGTCTTTTCCTCATCATCTCGGCGAATCGTGAGGGATAACCGATCGCCCTTGTTTTGTTGTTTTACAATCTTTTGTAATTGTTCAGAACTCCTGATGTCCTTCCCGCTAGCCTTTAAGATAATATCGCCTGCTTTCAGCTTATCACTTGCAGGCATGTCTGAAATGACATTAAGGATATGTACCCCGACAAACTTGAGCTTGGGATCAAGTCCTGCTGTTTTCGCTGCAACATAAATCGCTCTTTGCTGCGCTTGAGTCATGTTGTCTAGACGGCTCACTTCCCGTTCATGCTGGTTTTCATCCGGGCCTGTCATCGCTTCAGCAGGCATTAATTGAGTATAGGGATTACCATCAAATTTTGCCCATAGATAGCGATAGACATTCGAGCGTTTTTGGTCCACTAAAATCGTCACCAAGTTATAGGATCCCTTGCTCTCTGATCCATCTTCAACGGATAGCATGGGCTTGATTTCATCGGCGGAACCCGGCATCGTCACATAAGTGTCAACATGATAGAAGTTCAAACCACAGGCTATAACTAAGATAGCTACAACAATGTAATATAATAAGTTGCTTCGTTTTTTCACGAAATTTAAGGCCCCTTCCATTCCCGGATTGTTTGTTCAATGGTCGTGATTTGGTGACGCGCTGTTTCCTCTCCTATTTTAATGATTTTGTCCATATTTGTGAACGCTTTTGAATTAAAACCACTAACATTCGGCTTTAGCATGACATCTGCCAGTTGCTCTTGTCCTTTTACCATTTCCTGTTGCATGATATCAATACTCTGCACAATCACATCAAAGAAAGAAGCAAAGGTCGACCGATCACTCGCGCTAGCGACATCAACAGCGATGATAATATCAGCACCCATCTGCTTAACAACGTTAACCGGGACACGATCAATAACGCCACCGTCTACCAAGATCATATCACCTTTTTGAACAGGAATGAAAATGCCTGGAATGGAAATACTCGCTCTTATGGCTTCATACAAGTACCCTTCCTCAAATATTATCCTCTCTCCATTAGCCAAATTCGTTGCAACAACTTGAACCGGAATGGCCGCATCGGCAAAAGTCTTCTTCTTCGTAATGGCACGAATCAATGACGTAACTTTCTTTCCGGAGATAAACCCCAATCTGGGAACAGTAAAATCAAGATAATGATTTCTTCTAAACGTCGTTGCCAGTTTGAACATAGGCTCATAATGGTAACCGATCGCATACAGCGAACCGACAAGCGCCCCCATACTCGAACCCGCAATATAATCGACTTGAATATTGTGTTCTTCCAAAACTTTAATGACGCCAATATGAGCAAAGCCCTTGGCACCACCTGAACCTAAAGCAAGTCCGATCTTCGGTCGTTTCATGAATGCTCCCCCTGCTTGGTCTAAAGTAAGAACCTTCTGCGTATAGTTGGTAATGGACAGGTTATAAAGACTGATACCAAAAATATATGCGATTCAGGTCTTAAGCATTAACCAAGATTACTGAGAGAGGGGAGCATTAAGTGACTACTGTAGCAAAAATCCAAACGTTTACACTTGCAGCCATCGCAATCATCCTAGCTGCAGCCATTGTCGCGTTTCCAAAGACATCTGTAGATGCTTCCGTGAGCGGGCTTAAAGTATGGTGGAATGTCGTTTTTCCATCCTTGTTACCTTTTTTTATTCTGTCAGAACTGTTGATAGGTTTTGGTGTGGTCACTTTTATAGGTGTCCTTCTTGAACCTATCATGCGCCCTATTTTCAAAGTCCCCGGTATTGGTGGATTTGTCTTTGTTATGGGATTAGCTTCCGGTTTCCCGGCTGGAGCCAAATTTACTGCCCGGCTTTACGAACAAAACCAATTAACAAAAACAGAGGCCGAAAGATTAGCGAGTTTCACTAATTTTTCCAACCCATTGTTCATGTCCGGCGCGATTGCCTACGGATTTTTCGGAAAAGCATCACTAGGTATCATATTAATGTTAAGTCATTATATTGGCAATATATGTGTTGGACTGCTTATGCGTTTCTATAAATCCTGGGAGCGTTCATCGGAAGAGACGAGACTGTCTCCTATGATTTTGGGAAAAGCTTTAAGACGAATGCACCGCGAACGTATGAAAAATAAACAACCCATTGGTCAATTGCTTGGTGATGCGGTGCAATCTTCAGTGCAAACTCTTCTAATGGTTGGCGGTTTCATCATTCTATTTTCTGTCCTCAACCAACTGCTCGAACAGCTAAATATTACAGCAGTTCTTGCTACCATTGTGAAATATGTGTTTGCCTTATTGCATATCACTCCAGAATTAAGCTCTGGATTTATTCCAGGATTATTTGAAATTACGGTCGGTGCTCGAAAAATTAGTGAGATTCAAGCACCATTAATGGAAGCTGTGATTGTAACAAGCTTTATTTTAGGTTTCTGCGGGCTTTCTATTCAGGCCCAGGTCGCCAGTATTTTAGCCCAAGCCCGGTTGGACAGTAAACCTTTTTTTATTGGAAGGATATTCCACGGTTTGTTTGCGGCGATTGTTTCCGGGTTTCTTTTCATGTTCATGTACCGGGAAGACCAGACGAGTTTTAATGGCGCAGATACGATACCTGTTCTCACATCACCACACGGGCAGCTTGATTTCCTTAGCACCCTTAATGTTTTTTGGCATGATAGCCTCCATTGGGGTTCTTGGGTAACTCTACTCAGTCTTATTTTATTTGTATTGGTGACGGCGTCCCGTCTATCATCACAGCAAAAGCCCCGCTACTAATTATGTAGCAGGGCTTTCAAATTTAGCTTTTAATGCCGTTTCCACCACGGGTGGTACTAAATCCTCAACAAGGGCATCGTGACTGGCAATTTCCTTAACGATACTGGAACTTAAAAAAGAATATTGATTGTTAGTCATCATGAAAAAGGTTTCAATATCATCATTCAATTTTTTATTGATTGATGTAATTTTAAGCTCATATTCGAAGTCAGAAACAGCTCTGAGCCCCCGCAGCAACACATCAACATGTTTCTGATTGGCATAATCAACCAGTAATCCATGAAAATAATCGACGGTTACATTGGCTAAATCTTTGGTTGACTCTTTTATAAAGTTCACTCGCTCTTCAACAGTAAATAAGCCGTCCTTACTGTTATTATGTAAAACAACAACGATAACATGGTCGAAAATTTTGGCGCCTCTTTTAATGATGTCCAAATGGCCTAGTGTAACCGGGTCAAAACTTCCTGGACATACGGCTGTTTTACCCATTTTTTATCCCTCCGGAAGATTGATATATCGCGATCGCTGTTTGACTTTGAAAGCTTTGCTGACGGTTCAAAACCAAATGGGGTTCCAATGTATCCGCCATGGTTCGATTGGCATCATGCTCAACAACCAACACGCCCTGCTCTGTAAGCAACTCTTGCTCAGCGATCACTTGCATAATGGCTTCTAAACTCTTATCACTGTAAGGGGGGTCTAAAAAGATGACATCAAACGTTAGCCCCCGTTTGACAATCGCCTTTAAGGCACGGCGGGCATCATTACGAAAAACCTCAGCAACCTCCATATAACTCAATGTGACGAGATTGGTTTTGATGGTTTCCACCGCCTTCGGTGCACGATCAACAAAAATAAAGCTATCAAAACCGCGACTGAGTGCTTCAATACCAAGCCCACCGCTTCCTGAGAATAAATCTAATCCACGACCCCCATCGAAAAAGGGTCCGATCATGTTGAACAAAGCTTCCTTGACCTTATCAGTTGTCGGCCTTGTTGCCTTGCCGGGGACAGCCTTTAGCCGTGTGCCTTTCCGTGTACCTGCGATCACTCTCATATCGTTCATCCTCTAATATAGCATTCGTTATTCATCTTATCACAATCCATGCATTCGACCAATATAGACCAAATCACTAAAATCATGTATAGTTTACAAGAATGATGGCAAATATAGTAATAGCAACATCGGTTATGATGTTGTGCAACCGCGGAGACTTACGTTTCCCCATAAGTTTTTCCGCCGGTTTCTCCTCTCCCATTGTCTTGGCATACTTAGATATGCGTAAAGACGCCCGCAGGTGTTATACCTGCGGGCTTTTTTATCTAAGTACCAGGCCACTAACAACTAAGCATTTACCTCTTCTTCGGATGCCTGAGAATGATCTAAATGCTCCTGCCGAAGTTCGTATAAGGCCGAACGTTCCACATTTTCAACCGGCTTTTGCTTCATTAAAGCATTGATCATCGATTGATGGTTATGTTCATCACAATAAACAATAGCGTAGTTTAATCGGTTGGATACATAATGAACGTTCCCATAACGACGGAGAATTTTAGCATGTTTCGGATGCCGAAGCCAGACGATGAGCCCAATTCGTTGTTTATCCAAATTCAACCCCCCTGGTATCGTTTACAATCATGCTTGATTTCATATTAGGCGCAAAAAGTCACCTATTTGGATAAGACGATGGATTTTAACCACATTGACAAGCGCCGCCGGTGCCACAGCCACCACCGCAACCACGGTCAAAAAAGGGATCACCATTAGGCACTTTAATAGATGGAGAAACGGCACCTGCCATCGTTGCTCCAACTTCGTTAAGCAGCGATTCTAGATTCTCTTCTGCTTTCTTATAGGCAGCAATGCTATCATTCAGGTCGACTTCCCGCTTCATTTCCATCATATCATTAATTACCGTTTTGTATTCGGGATGATATTTTCCGAAGCGCTGTACCTCATCATATTTCTCACGCAATTTGACAAATCGGTTAATGATGTCTTGGGCTTGTTTATCGTCAGCCAATGTTTGTTTACACCGGCGATAATCTTCGGCAATGTCTGATTCGGCAATCATACCTACCAAATCTTCCGCCTGATCTAATAGCGAAATGTGATCCATGGTAGCAATCATGATCGAACACCTCCACCATTCATTGTATCATGGATAGAGAGCTTTTACACCTCTAGATATTAAAATCGGCCCGAATCAGGCGGCTGATGATCAAGACACTAGTCTTGATCATCAAATCCATCCTGAGTATCCTCACCACTTGTATCAGTAGCATTCATCATTTTTGCCATTTCTAACATCATCATCACCATATTCATTTGCTGTCCCCATCGATCTATCTTTTGCGACAATGTGCGTCCGTAGAATTGGTCAGCATAAGATTTTAACGCCTCAACATTTTCGGGTCTGCGCCGTAAATCGCGATACCATTCAGGATGAGCCCGTACAAAAAATTTCAGTTCAGGATTATCATCTAAATAAATCTGAATATCACGCCTCATGTTGATCCACTAATCCCTTTTGAACGTTGGCGGCTGCTGACCTGCTTGCGGCATCATATGCGCTGGGCGCGAGCTAATATATTGATGAGAACGCTGAGGCATGATTTGTGTGATGATATCATGTATGTTGGTTAAGGCACCGTTAATTTGATCCAAATGTTTATTAACATTGTCTGGATCCATACGACTTATAAACTCAATAAAGTGTTGGATGGATTCACCTTGGGATGATGACGTCTCCTCAGCTTCACCTTTACGAATATCGATGCCATAGTCTTCCCAAATTTCATGATCCTCGCCAAATAAAACCCATTCTTCAAAAACATCTTTCCATGACTTACCTTCCTCACGAACCGTTTGAACCATTTCTGGATGCTCACGGACAAACGCTTTAAATTGTTTCAAAGCATCAGCCGTTGTTTGACTGGCCATAAAAGACACCACCCTTTTTTCATGCTTACCTACTAACATGGTAAGCGCAAAGTAGATGGTATGTGCGCCCAAATTATGGGCGACCTGCTGACTAGCTAAATTTTATTAAAAAACTTAAAGGCGGCATGGGTAAATATATCAACCCCTTTTCGGAGCGCATCTTCGTCAATGGTAAAACGTTCATGATGATGCGGGTATGTAATCCCCTTTTCCTGATTGCCTGCACCAATAAAAAAGAAGGCCCCAGGCTTCGCATGTTGATATCCAGAAAAATCTTCACCAGCCATAACTGGGTCACTATATTCGATAACTTCTGTTCCGTACACATCCGTGACCGTTTCCTCTACGAGTCTTGTGACTTGTTTTTCATTAATGACGGGGCGATAACCCGGAATATATTCGAATTCATAACTTGCGCCATGAGCATCCGTGATGCCTCTGACTACCCGTTCCATCAATCCTGGGATATCAGCACGTAATTCAGGATTGAAGCTTCTAACCGTACCTGTCATGGAAACCGCACCAGGGATGACATTATGTGCCGTCCCCCCATTGAATTGAGTAACCGATAACACGAGTGGCTCAATCGGATTATTATAGCGGGCTACAACATGTTGCAGGTTTGTGACAACTTGAGAACCGATTGCGATACTGTCAACAGTACTATGAGGCATGGCGGCATGCCCACCCTTGCCATTAATCGTAATATGAAACATGTCAGGTGAAGCCATCATGGGACCATAGATGATCCCAACTTTACCTGATTCAATTGGGGTCCATAGATGCGCGCCAATGATCCAATTGACATCGTCAACAACACCTGTTTGGACCAATTCTTCCGCACCGCCTGGTTGCAGTTCCTCAGCGTGCTGAAATATGAACCTGATTTCCCCTTCTATCGATGCCTGGCATGTCGATAAAATTTTCGCTGTCCCAAGCAGCATCGCCGTATGACCATCATGACCGCAGGCATGCATCACGCCGGGATGCTTAGAGGTGAACTCGAAATCATTTTGTTCTTCAATAGGTAAGGCATCCATATCCGCTCGCATTCCTAAGACTGGGCCGGATGAATCCCCTATGAGCCGCCCAATCACACTTGTTTCTGTCGGCCGGGTAATTTCGATATTTCCAAATGACGATAGTTGATCCGCTACAAACTGAGCCGTTTCATATTCATGATAAGAAATTTCAGGATATTGATGTAAATAACGACGCCATTCGATCACTTCTGGAATGATATCGCTCACTTGATCTTTTAGATATTCTTTTAAATCAACCGTCATCGGTTAGCTCCCCCTAAGGTAAATGACAAAATATTCATTAATAAAAGCGTACACGAAACCTCCTGTATAATCAATTAAAAAACCCTCTTCAAATGAAGAGGGTGATGATGTCTAATCATGATGATCGTCTGAATGTTTCCGTCTGCGTTTTAACCTATCCACGATTTTTCGATAATTAATATGGATGACTTTTGGTCGATAAGAATCTTGTGCTTTAATGTCACCTGTTGAGGCTTTCATAAATGACCACCCTAACAGGATTAATATGATTAGAAGTGGGAATCCTCCCACAATGCTAGCTGTCTGCAGAATAGACAAGCCACCAAGGTACATTAATGTCAAGGGTAAGAGCGATAAAGCAAATGCCCAGAATAAGCGATTCCATCGGATTGGATCATCGTCAACTTCCTTCTGAACAACGGAAGCGAGAATATATGAGCTTGAATCAAACGTTGTCGCCAAGAAAATGATGGCTAATATAGTAAAAATGGATACCATTAAAAAGTTAAGGGGTAATTGCTCAATCACACTAATAATGGCCGCCGGTGCTCCCTGTTGATTAACAACACCGATCACATCATGCACCCCGGTTAACTGCATATACAACCCGTAATTTCCGATGATACCAAAGAAAAGCAAACTTCCAATCGATCCATAAATAATGGTACCAAGAACCATTTGCCGTATCGTTCGCCCCCTGGAAATCTTCGCGACAAATAAACCGACAAATGGGGCATAGACTAACCACCAAGCCCAATAAAAGACCGTCCAACTCTCAGGAAAACCTGTGCGTTCAAACGGTCCTAAATTATTAAAGGGTTCCGTCCATGTACTCATATGAAAAAAGTTATCTAAAATTAAGCCAATGCTATTCGTAGTTGTCTCAGTAATGAACTGTGTTGGTCCAAATATAAACACGAATGCCAATAAAAATATAGCCAGCCAAAGGTTCACGTCGCTGAGATATTTAATCCCTTTGCGCAAACCTGTATAGGAACTTACTGCAAAAATGGTTGTACATATTACTAAGACAACCGTTTTTAATATCATATTGATACTTATGCCCGTTAAGGAATGAATGCCTTGAGCAATCATCGGTGTCCCCAAGGCAAGGGTCGTTCCCGCACCTCCTAATAGACCGAACATAAATAGAACATCAATGATCGTTCCGACAAACGTATCTGCCAACCGGCCAATTAACGGGCGACAGGCTTCACTGACTTTCAACACGGGTTTCTTACGAACATAATAGAAGTACGCCATCGGTAGTGATGGTAATGTATAGATAGCCCAAGCAATAGGACCCCAATGGAAAATACCATAGGTGGAGGCCCATGAGATCGCTTCCTCAGTCCCTGATTTAAGACCAAAAGGTGGTCCTTGATAATAAAAAGCCCATTCGATCGTCCCCCAGTATAAAATACTTGAACCAATCCCGGCACAGAATAACATTGCTGCCCATGAAAATGTGTTAAATTCTGGTTTTTCACCTTCATCCCCTAGTTTTACCCGGCCATTTTCACTGAACGCGACATATAGGAGAAAGAAGAAAACCCCTAAACCCACTAGTAAGTAAACAGCTCCAAAATTCCGAGAAATGAAGTCATTCGCCGCTAAGACAAAAGTTTCACCTTGTTCCGGAAAAATGATAAGCGGTATAGTCACCAACAAAAGCAATATCAGTGCTCCGATGAATGTTGGCCAGTCAATCAAACGTTTCGAATCCCCCATATTATCACCTTCCTGATTTGAAACTCTTTTCTTATCTTGTACATCGTTTCAGTTAATATTCTTCATAAAAAAAACCACGCCATTTGCAGCGTGATTTAAAATGCTTATCTTTTTTTATAATGTCATTTTCGCGGTGTAAGAAAATCTTGCGTGTAAAAATTATGATAGACACCAACGCCAAGTTCGGTAAAGTCATCCTTCAAAATATTTTTCCTGTGATCCTCACTATTCATCCATCCGTGAACAACAGCCGCAGCATCAATGTAATGCGCAGCAATATTTTCTCCAGCGATTTTGTAGGGAACTTTTTGGGTTTTTAAACGGTCACCCAAATGACCTTGCCATTTGGAATCATGGGAAAAGTAGTTTTTCTGCTCCATTTCTACGCTGTGTAAATAAGCCGCTTGAGCAGCTTTTTTGTTCCGATTCAGTTTATCCAAATCAAATCGCTGGCGAAGAATATTAGTAATATCAACAACTTGCCGGGCCCGAGCTTGATTAACAGCCTTCCATTGTTTTTGTGGAAGTTTTGGCGGTTGCTCCAATTGTCCCTTGTACACCAAAGTATAAGGCCGCTGACTCATCAGAACACTCGTTGACAAAAACCGGACACCTAATAATCGTTCATCAGAATGATTGAAATATAATTGCACCCAATGATCATTAAATTTGATAAGCGGCCGTAACATCAAATCCTCTTCTTTAAATTCGAATTCGTATTCCTCACCTTTATAATTTAGTGACAAAGAATCGGAAAATGAAACATATTTAAGAATTTCGGATGATGGGGCACCAATTTCAAAGGGTTTGGTATTGACCTTCTGTCCTAAAGCAAAAACCGTCACAACTTGACCATCATTCATACCAATCTGCATGTATTTTTCGCTGCCCCTACCATATATCCACCATTGATAACCATATCTGCTAGGGTCTTTCCTATCCGGCTGACCATATTTTTTGACGACCTTTTTTTCTGAGGCGCCCATTAAATTACCGACACTGTCTTTACTAACGGTTAAAGATTTCTTGGATGGACCGGAATCATTAATTTGAGGTGATGATGGCGCTTGATTATCTTCCTCCGAAATATCAAAAAGAAAGATTCCTATGAAAACCACTAGTGCTATAACAAAAATCAATACATTCGTTAGTCTCAGCCGTATCACATCCTTTCCGTCAGTTCCTATTATTATTATATCAACGTTTCGGGCAAAAAAGACACCCAAAGGGTGCCTTTTCACATTTTTTTAACGTTATATAAGATTTGAAGACTTATTTTGTAATAAACATTTGTGACCAATAGTGACCATAAGAACCACCTTTAGCATAACCAACACCAATTTGTGTATATTTGCTGCTTAAAATGTTTTTACGGTGACCCTTACTTTTCATCCAGGCATCAACAACGGCTTGCGGAGTCGATTGACCGGCTGCAATATTTTCACCTGCTGCTGTAAAGCTGATATTGAAGTCACGCATCATTTGGAACGGCGAACCATAAGTCGGCGACTTATGTTCAAAATAGTTGTTGTCCCTCATATCACGGGCTTTATAACGAGCGACCCGGGATACTTGCCAGTTGGCCTTCAGTGGCTCTAATCCTTGCTTTTGTCGCTCTTGATTAGTGAGTTCAATGACACGCTTCTCGAATTTTTTAATAGAAGGAATTTTAGGTATGTTGACTTGATTTCCCGGATAGATCAAATCAGGGTTAGCAATCTCTGGGTTAGCATTAATCAATTCTTTTAAACCTACATGATAACGTTGAGAAATTTTCCATAACGTATCTCCTCGTTGAATAGTGTAAGTTTGTTGAGACTCGGCACTAGCCTTTTGTAAAGAGAAGCCAGTTAATAAACTAACCATTAGAGCGACGACAAATGTTAGGCTTAATATTTTTTTCATAGAGAAACCTCCTTTTTACTAACTTCTAGTCTGACCCATTTTCTGCAAAACATTCTTCTAGAGCAGTAAAAAAATTGATATATAAAGGACAAAGGTCCCACATTGCAATTCCGCGTCGTTCGTAATATGATAAATAGGACAGAATGTTTGACTGTAAGGAGGCATAACTGATGAAATTTCATGATACTGGCATAGAAAATACTGTGCTGCCTTTCCCAGCTTTGGAACATATCATGGAGCAAGCCAACATCACACGCGGCGGTCAATGGGATTGGGAACGGGCTACATACGATTTCAAATTTGAGAACCATCATGACGGTAGTATTTATTACCTTAGAATCCCTGCCCTTGCCGTCGAGGGTGAATTCGAAAAACCTAGCGCTGTGGCTAAGTTAGGGATCCCTTATGTCGGTCACCACTATTACCCACATGGTGTTGAATATGATGAAGATTTCCCTGAACATGTGGTTACAACCTGCCAAGAAAGGCTCGCACATGTAAAAGCATTGATTGATGATTATCAAACGCACGCTGAAGAATAATGAAAAGGGCTGCCCACAACCGGACAGCCCTTCTTCTATTCTAAAATTTTCCCCATATAGAATTCATCAACATATTCATCATTCATTAAAATCGCTTTCTTTCGCATGCCCTCAATTTTATAACCCATCTTATCATATAGTCCGAGAGCACGCCGATTATGCCCCATAACGGTCAATTCAAGCCGGGTTATCCCTCTGTCTTGGGCCCACTCTTCCCCAGCTTCCAGCAGTTTCGAACCAATCCCTTGCCCGGAATGCGCTTGTAAAACCCCAACAACAATTGAAGCGCGGTGTCTGATCCTATTCAATTGATTACCCATAACCACCGCAAAACCAATAAGTTGACCCTCGCTATCCTCAGCCGTTAATGCCGTTGTATGTTCTTGATTCATTAAGTTTTCAATTTTCTTTTGTTGGTCTTGAACCGTCATTTGCCGTTCTTCCGGCTCATATAGCATGAATGTTGTTTCTTGATCTAATGCTAACTCTAATTTTAAAAAGCGATCAGCATCATCAACTGTCATTTCACGAATAACCACTAGAGCACCTCCAACACCGATCAATATAAAGCATTTCTATTATCTTCTTTAACCATCTATATTCAATATCAAGGGTTTAATTCCCTTTTATAAAATAAAAAACGCCCGGGAGAAACCCGGGGTTTACAAGCCAAATATTGCTTTAATTAAACCGCTATCCGCCTCATTTGGCCAGATAATAAATAACATAAGATAAACAATTGGCCCAGAAATCGCTGTTATGAACCAAATAATAGCCGTATACGGACCAACTTTACGATGGGCTACGAATTTCTGCTTATAACCGAGATATAGACTAATAAGACCAAAAATCGCTCCTAGCGTTGCAAACACAATATGAATGATTAAAAAGATGTGATAAGATAATGCCAAAGATTCAGGGCCATTAAACGGCACATTACCTATAAACGTCGTCCGGCTCATATAAATCACAAAGAAAGCTAAAGCAAAAATTGACGCAGTGACCATTAACTTCTGATGCTTAGTTTCATCACCTTGCCTGATAGCACGCCAACCAAGTGCTATTAAGATGCCACATATAACAATAAACGTTGTCGATATCGTTGCTAATATAAAGCTAAGCATGATCAAACATCCTCACTATGTATGAATTACATTTAGAATAACAACAATGCACCCTGCTGACCATCCAAAAAAATTTCGATTTATTGACAAAACCCCCAACTAAGCTGTTGGGGGTTCATCAATTAAATCCAAGAAATGGCACTTAATGATAAAACGGTAATAAACGCTACGCCTACACCCGAATAAATCATAAACGCCGGATAACCGTGGTCTTCATCCTTCATGTGCATGAAATAATACAATTGGAACATGAACTGAATGACTGCCAAAACAACAATAAGGAACATGATGATCGCTGCATTCTTAATTACTTCTTGCTCATATAAGTATACGGCCGTAAAGGAAATAATCGTCAGCGCCAACATCATGGCAAAAGATACGAGATAATACCGCATCTCACGTTTTTGTTTTTGCTTCTCCATATACGCTACTGTATTCAAATCTTTTGTTGTCATAGGTTACCCTCCTAAAATACCGAAAAGATAAACGACTGTGAATATGAACAACCAGACAACATCAATAAAGTGCCAATATAAGGCGGAAATATAATACTTTGGCGCCGTAACAGACGTCAATCCCTTCTTATAGGATTGGATGATGAGTGTCGTAATCCACAATACCCCAAAAGTAACGTGGGCGCCGTGGGTGCCGACTAAAGTGAAAAAGGCGGATGAGAAGGCGCTAGTTGTATAACCAAGACCCTCATGAACATAGTTCTGAAATTCGTAAATTTCCAAGCCAAGGAACGCAAGACCAAGCAGAACAGTAATCCAAAGCCACAATTGCACCTTACGTATATTATTTTCTCTAATCCCAACAACAGCAAAAACACTGGTCAAACTACTAACCAACAATATAATAGTTGCGGCAAACGTCATCCAGATATCGAACAATTCTGGTGCGCCAGGGCCTTGAGCTACTTGATTGTTCAGCGTTAAGTATGTTCCAAACAGCGTACCAAATAAGACGGTTTCACCACCGAGAAAAAACCAAAAGCCAAGAAACTTATTTTTCCCTTCTAATGTCGCTTTTTCGGGATGAGCTGGCAGCGTTTGTTCAGCGTGATCCATTTGACTCATATTACTCATCCCTCCTTATCTTTTCAGTTTCAATGATTTCTTCCTTATGAATGTGGAAGCCAGCATCATCCTTAACAGATCTTGCAAGCATACACGAGAAGAAACCAACAACACCGACAATAGCAATGATAATTCCTGTCATATCGACCGTATCACCCGTCGTGTCCGCAATAATAAAACCAATACTGACAACGGTCAAAGCCAATGACATTAAGAACGGTATCATGGTTGGTGACGGCATATGTACATCACCTAGTGGTTCAGCGGGGGTTACTTTCTTATTCCCTTCCATCTTTTCTTTCCAGAAAGTATCAAGACTTTTGGCCATCGGTGTTTGTGCAAAATTATACTCAGGCGGCGGTGATGGTATCGACCATTCCAGTGTCCGTCCAAGCCCCCAGGCGTCACCCTGAGCTTTCTTACCATTTGCAGCTGTTTTAACAATATTAATCAACAGTACAATAACCCCTATACCCATCAAAGCGGCACCAATGGAACTGAGCAGATTTCCAGTTGCTAAGTGCTCACCTTCTAAGTAGGTAAAATAACGACGCGGCATTCCCATTAACCCTAAAAAGTGTTGCGGAAAGAAAGTTAAGTGAAAGCCAATGAAAAACGTCCAGAATGTTATCTGACCGAGTGTTTCACTCAAAAATTTACCGAACATTTTCGGCCACCAATAGAATAACCCGGCAAAAATACCTAGAATGACACCACCGACAATAACGTAGTGAAAGTGGGCAACAACGAAATAGCTGTCGTGATACTGGAAGTCAGCAGCTGGTACTGACAACATAACACCTGTCACACCACCCATAACGAACGTCGGGATAAAACTAATGGCAAAAAGACTGGCTGTTGTGAAGTGAATTTGTCCACCCCACATTGTAAAGATCCAGTTGAAAATTTTGATTCCCGTTGGTACAGCAATGGCCATTGTCGCAATCGCAAAGATCACGTTAGCAACCGGACCTAGGCCAACAGTGAACATATGGTGGACCCACACCATGAAAGCAAGGAAACCAATTAAGACGGTGGCAAACACCATGGAGGCGTAGCCAAATAACCGCTTCTTAGAGAACGCACTTATCACTTCTGAAATCGCCCCAAAAGAAGGCAAGATTAAGATGTAAACTTCAGGATGTCCAAATATCCAGAATATATGCTCATAGATGACTGGATTGCCACCCGCTGCTGTATTAAAAAAGTTACCTGAGAAGATCTTGTCAAAGAACAACAAGAATATGCCAACCGTTAATGCCGGAAAGGCAAAAATAATCAATACAGACGTCACTAATGTCGTCCATATAAACAACGGCAAGCGCATAAATGTCATACCAGGTGCGCGCATATTGATAATGGTCACTAAAAAGTTAATACCACCCATTAGAGTACCAGCACCAGCCACCTGTAAACCAAGAATATAGAAATTCATACCGCTTCCAAGGTAGCCCGATGATAGCGGAGCATAAGCTGTCCAACCACCAGCAGGGGCACCGCCAAAAAACCAACTGGCATTCAAAATCAAACCACCTAA
Organism: Tuberibacillus sp. Marseille-P3662; assembly: GCF_900178005.1. Lineage (NCBI taxonomy): Bacteria > Bacillati > Bacillota > Bacilli > Caryophanales > Sporolactobacillaceae > Tuberibacillus > Tuberibacillus sp. Marseille-P3662. The sequence continues at coordinate 1,358,286 of NZ_FXBS01000006.1, forward strand.
GAAAAACAGCCAGAAACCTAATGAATTTAAAAATGGAAAGGCAACGTCACGAGCCCCTATATGAAGTGGAACAACCGCATTCCATAAAGCAAAGATAAACGGCATCGCCGCAAAGAAAATCATTGTCGTTCCGTGCATTGTTAACACTTGATTATATTCAGAACCCGTGAGAAAACCCATTTCAGGCTGAATAAGTTGTATACGAATGAGTAAAGCTTCAATTCCTCCGGCAAGGAAGAATAATCCACCGCCAAACAAATATAAAATTGCAATCTTCTTATGATCAACAGTTGTTAACCATTCCAAAAGCCATGAACCAAAACCTTGGTTCTGTTTTGGTACAGAAGACAAACTCTGTGCATTTTCAGACACGATGTCAACCTCCCTTATCAGTTATTTAGTCGTCAACAGATAATGTAGATAAATACTCAGCAATCGCATTAATTTGATCATTCGATAGTTTGTCTTTAAATGCAATCATGCTTGTTCCCTGTTTTAGATTATCAGGATCTTTAATCCACTTTTTCAAGGCATCTTTGTTATTATTTTTAGCAACGCCTGCGAGGTTTTCCCGATCAGCGAAGTTCGTTAAGTTCGGTCCTGTCATGCCCTTTTTATTAGTATCTGTTGCATGACAAGCTACGCAATTTTTCTTAAATAACTTTTGGCCTTTTTGTGCTACGGCTTGATCAGGTTTTTCCGCACCGTTTTTCATATCCTTAATCCATTGGTCAAAATCGTCTTGCTCCATGACCTTAACATTAAAATACATTAGTGCGTGAGACTGACCACACAGTTCAGCACAACGACCTTTAAAAGTCCCCAATTCATCGAAAGTCAACCACATTTCATTCGTTAAACCAGGGTTAACGTCTTGCTTGCCACCAAAAGCTGGAAGCCAAAATGAGTGAACCACATCATTGGATGTCAATTCAAACACAACTTTTTTATCTTTTGGTACATATAGATCTTGTGCTGTCGTGACTTTCTTATCTGGATAAGTAAACTCCCACCAATATTGATTAGCTGTCACTTTAACCTTAAGGACATCATCTTTCTTACTATCATTATTGGTATCGGACAAAGCAAACGTTTGTTGAATCGTTGGCACAGCTAAAATGGCCAAAAGAACAATTGGAATGATCGTCCAAAGGAGTTCTAGTTTGGTATTCCCCTCAACTTGTTTTGGAATATGTTCTTCTTGTCCAGACCGTTTGCGGTAGCGAATCAATGCATATGTAAATAAAAATCCAACAACTAGAACGACCACAACCATGATCGCTATACTGATCAGCATGAGATTTGCTTGACGTTCTGCGACTTCCCCTAATGGGTCCAACGCAGAAACACCCTGCTTACCACAACCGGACAACACCAAAGCAAGCGCTGTTATAGGAAGCCAGCGCCATAAATGCTGCCATCTTTTAAGCATATGTTCGACCTCTCTTTCTCTAAATTATGACTAAATATATTAACTATAATGGTTGCAGCGATATAGTTTATAAAACCGACTACAACCATTATTGTCACTAAATAACAGACACAACCATAACAATGAACATAATGGTCATATAATTCAAAGAATACACAAACATGATCCGTGCCCATTTGATTGTATCTTTCATATAAAACCCATATAGGCTAACAGCGATCCACCCGAGACCCAGAACAATGGCCGCTATTAAATAAATCGCACCTAGTTCATATAATAAAAGTGAGACTGGAAACAGAACTAGAACGTAAGTCGTCATTTGCCTTTTGGTAAACTCGAATCCAGCGACAACCGGTAACATCGGAATACCCGCTTTACGATATTCCTCAACCCGTTTGATAGCAAGTGCCAAAAAATGAGGCGGCTGCCACAGAAACATAACCATAAACAATAACCATGGTATACCAGTGCTCAATGAGGGATCAATCGCAGCCCAACCAATCATCGGCGGTATGGCACCAGAAATGCCGCCAACAATAGTGTTTAACGAATGAGTGCGTTTTAACCACCAGGTATAAACAACAACATAGACAAACAAGCCAATAAGCCCCAAAATTGCCGCCGCATAGTGCGCTAACATTAAGCTCATTGTACCCAATATAGACATGGCAATACCAGCCCATAGAACTTGCCTTTCATCTAGTCGCCCCGTTGCCGATGGACGTTCCTGGGTTCGTTCCATTAATTGATCGATATCCCGATCAATGTAATTATTAAAACAACAGCCACCGGCAATAATTAAAGCCGTACCGATCAAAGCATAAATGATCGTCATAATATAATCTAAAAATGCGTATTCGTTAAAAGTTAATGCTAGCCAAATCCCAGTGAACGTTGTAATTAAATTGGATATGACAATCCCTGTTTTCGAAATCGTTAGGAAGTCTTTCCAAGTCCCCGAAGGATTGGCCTCCGACAATGGACCCGGTTCCATAACACGCGTAGGTTCATAGGTGGCAAAGGGCTTGCCCATAAAAAACGCTTCCTTTCTTATTGTAAAAGATGATCCTCACGAATAAAAGAACCAAAATGACAATTCTAGTCTCTATGTGATTTTCCCATTACATTATAATTAACAAACAACTAAATGGAAACCACTTTGCGCCAAAAGATTATGATTTTGAAAAACCATCACAAAAATGTTTAAGAGTGTTCACAAAAACAATTTTTGGCGTCTAAAAGATTATGTTAAGCTATTAATGGATTTCATATTATCTGTATTCATTATATACGAACTCCATTTATTTGTATACTTTGTGTCGGTTTGACATAAAATCGACACATTTTTGTAAGAAGGTGTCCCTCTTTGAGACAAAACAAATTATTTATTTTTAGTATTGTAGCCACACTTGGGATGTTTATTGTCATCTTAATGGGTGCTCTAGTAACGAACACTGGGTCTGCTAACGGGTGTGGACGATCTTGGCCACTCTGTTATGGGGAAGTTGTCCCGTCGGATGTAAAGAAAGAAACCCTCATTGAGTTCAGCCATCGTATTATTTCTGGATTAATGGGGCTTATTGTTATCATTCACGCCATTTGGAGTTGGCTTCGTTATGCCCACATTAAATGGACAAAATTATTAGCCGTTCTATCCGTTTTCTTTGTCGCATTTCAAGGTCTATTAGGAGGAGCCGCTGTCATTTGGCAACAGTCTTCCTTTATTCTAGCCTTGCATTTTGGTTTCTCATTGATTTCATTTGCCAGTGTTCTGATGCTAACCATTATTGTTTACGAACAGACCAGGTACCGCACTACCATTCGACCTAAGATTACAACGGCAATGCGTCTGAATCTTACAGGAATGTTTATCTATCTTTATCTTTTAATTTACTCCGGTGCCTTCGTTCGACACACCGACTCAGCCTTAGGGTGTCGCGGCTGGCCACTGTGTAATGGCGAATGGATTCCTGAACTTTATAGCCGCGCTGGTGTCCAGTTCATCCATAGAGTGCTGGCTGGCGTCCTCATCATCTGGTTAGCGACCACGTTCATTCGCGTCGTGCTTAAATATCGTGATGAAGTTTGGCTTTATTGGGGAATCACATTAAGCATTGGGCTTATTCTTCTTCAGGCTTTTACGGGAGCCATGGTTGTGTTAACACTTATGGATATCAGCTTTTTGCTTCTGCATGCCTCCTTCGTGACATTGCTATTCGGGGCTTTAGGTTTTCTCGTCATGATTGCTTGGCGAAAACCCAGATCATAAAAAGCATCCTGCTTCATCAGCAGGATGCTTTTTAGATTAAGTGGTTTCTAATTAGTCTCTCATTTCTACCAGTAGATCACCGGTTTGTATCGTTTCATTGGATTTAAGATGAATTTTTTCTACGACGCCATCAAAAGGAGCTTGCAGTGTTGTTTCCATTTTCATCGCTTCGGTGATCATCAGATGATCACCTTTTTTCACCTTTTCGCCTTCATCAACAAGCACCTTAATCACTGTTCCCGGCATGGTCGCACCTAAATGCTTATCATTGTCAGGGTCTGCTTTCGGTTTGACTGATATGTCGGTTTCAACATTTGTATCACGAATCACAACTTCACGTGGTTGACCGTTCAATTCAAAGTAAACGGTTCGCGTGCCATCTTTTTGCGGTTCACTAATAGATACAAGTTTCACAATCAAGGTCTTACCTTGTTCAATTTCAATCGCCACTTCTTCACCAAGCTTAAGACCGTAGAAGAAAGTTGGTGTATCTAAGACTGATATATCCCCATAAGATTCTTGCGCTTTTAAGTAATCCGAAAAAACCTTTGGATAGAGGGCATAAGATAAAAGTTCCTTAAACGTCCCTTTACGGTTAATCTTATGTTCAAGCGTTTTTTTCATTTCTGTGAAATCTACACTGTCCAAATATTCACCAGGGCGTTTGGTTAAAGGTTCACGTCCTTTAAGAACAATATTTTGCAATTGCTTTGGAAAACCCTGATATGGCTGGCCAAGATAACCTTGGAAAAAAGTAATCACAGAATCTGGAAAATCAATGGAGTCGCCGCGTTCGTACAAGTCATCCTCTGTTAAGTCATTTTGTACCATGAACAACGCCATATCTCCGACAACTTTTGAAGATGGCGTAACCTTGACGATATCACCGAATAACTGATTAACGCGGGCATACATATCTTTGACTTCTTCCCAACGTCCACGGAGACCGACTCCCTCTGCTTGTTGTTGCAAGTTACTATATTGGCCGCCTGGCATTTCATATTTATAAATTTCCGGATTAGGAGCTTTCATCCCATTTTCGAACGGCGCATAATATTCTCGTACATCATGCCAATAGTCACTCAACCGCTCCATAGCATCAATATCAACTTCTGGCTTACGCTCATTACCTTCTAGGGCATAATATAAGGAATTCGCACTTGGCTGTGACGTCATTCCGGACATCGATGCCATGGACGTATCTACAATATCAACCCCGGCTTCAACAGCACGGGAGTAGGTGAAGATGCCGTTACCACTTGTATCATGCATATGTAAATGGATCGGGATATCCACCGATTCTTTTAATTGGCTAATCAATTGATAAGCAGCTTCAGGTTTCAATAATCCAGCCATATCCTTAATAGCTAGTATATGCGCGCCTGCTGCTTCCAATTCTTTTGCTAGATTTAAATAATAGTTTAAATCATATTTCTTCTTGGCGGGGTCAAGGATATCACCTGTATAGCAGATTGTCGCTTCAGCGATTTTGCCCGTATCTCGTACAGTTTCAATCGCGAGCCGCATCCCTTCTACCCAGTTCAAACTGTCAAAAATTCTGAATACATCAATACCGGCATCTGCAGACTCTCTAATGAACGATTGAATCAGGTTATCAGCATAATTGGTATATCCGACTGCATTGGAACCTCTAAACAACATTTGCAACAGGACGTTCGGCATTTTTTCTCTGATTAACCTTAAGCGTTCCCACGGATCTTCTTTTAAGAAACGCATCATGGTGTCATAAGTAGCGCCGCCCCACATTTCAGATGAGAATAGATTCGGTAATAGCCTCGCGGTTGGTTCAGCGATTTTTTTAATATCATGCGTCCGCATCCGCGTCGCAAGTAAACTCTGGTGGGCATCACGGAACGTGGTATCGGTTAACAACACTTGTTCATGTTGCTTAATCCAATCAACAACACCTTCTGGCCCTTTGGCATCCAAAATTTGTTTCGTTCCCTGCGGCATTGGTTCAGAATACTTAACGTCCGGTAGCGTCGGCCGTATAAGGGACGGCTTTTTCTGTTGATGAATGCCCGGAAAACCATTGACCGTCACATCACCAATATAGGTTAACATTTTGGTTCCACGGTTAAGTTTTGGAGGGAATACAAACAATTCTGGTGTGGAATCAATAAACGACGTATCGGCTTGTCCGGATAAAAACGTTTCATGATTAACAACATTCTCCAAAAAGGAAATGTTCGTTTTGATCCCTCTTATTCTGAATTCCTTTAGATTTCTTAACATTTTGGATGCAGCATCCGTGAATGTTAACGCCCAGGTTGACACTTTAACGAGTAAAGAATCATAATGTGGCGTTATGACAGCGCCTTGGAAACCATTGCCGGCATCTAGACGAACACCAAAACCACCGCCTGTTCGATACGCCATAATTTTTCCGGTATCAGGCATAAATTGATGTTCCGGATCTTCAGTTGTTACCCTAGATTGAATGGCATAACCGTTCGTAACAATACGATCCTGTTCCGGGATATTGACCGGTGCTTGATGCAGATGGGCCCCTTCGGCAATGCGGATTTGTGATTGAACAATGTCAACACCGGTTACCATTTCTGTAATGGTGTGCTCGACTTGGACACGCGGATTAACCTCAATAAAATAAAAGTCTCCATCATCTGTGACAAGAAATTCAACGGTGCCTGCATTCTTGTAATTCACATGGTCCATTAACTGAACGGCTGATTGGCAGAGCCCTTCTCTAACCGGTTCAGGTAATGCCAAGCTTGGGGCAACTTCTACCACTTTTTGATGGCGTCTCTGAACGGAACAATCACGTTCAAACAAGTGCACAGTGTTACCATGACTGTCACCAATAACTTGAACCTCAATGTGTTTAGGATTCTCAACATACTTCTCAATATAGATGTCCCCTGAGCCAAAAGCAGCTTGAGCCTCGGATTTCGCACGTTCAAACGCATCTTCAAGCCCGCGTTCACTGCGAACCACTCGCATACCACGACCGCCGCCACCAAGAACAGCCTTAACCATGATGGGATAACCGTGCTCATTGGCAAATTGTTTCGCTTCTTTAACCGAATCGATGACGCCGTCAGTACCTGGAACAACTGGAATACCGGCTGCAACAGCTGCTTCGCGTGCTTTCGCTTTATCACCAAATGTCAATAAATGATCGACGTCCGGTCCCACAAAGATAATGCCCTCATCCTGACAACGTTGAGCAAATTCCTCATTCTCAGATAAAAAGCCATAACCAGGGTGGATCGCATCAACGCCATTAGCTTTAGCGATTTCAATAATCCCTTCAATATCTAAATAAGCATCAATCGGCTTTTTATCCTCTCCAACAAGATAGGCCTCATCCGCTTTATAGCGATGATATGAGCCCGTATCTTCCTTTGAATAAACAGCAACAGTACGGATATTGAGTTCCGTACACGCCCTGAATATTCGAATCGCAATTTCTCCTCTATTAGCAACTAACAGTTTCTGAATCTTTCGCTCTCCCATTTATGCAACCTCCTGTAGTCGTTTTTTTTCTCGCATTTTGACAAAACTAGAGATATTGATGAGAACCCCGACAGATATCATTGTCATCACTAAAGATGACCCCCCGTAGCTAATGAACGGCAACGGTACCCCTGTGACCGGCATGAGTCCGACTATAACACAGAGATTAATCCCCGCCTGTATTCCTATGAATGAAGCAATACCAATCGCTAGCAAACTACCGAATACATCTTGAGCCTTAATCCCGATTAAAAACCCTCGAACTACGATATAGGCGAGTAACAATAACACGAAGGCAACCCCAAGAATACCTAGTTCTTCAGCAACAATCGCCATGATAAAGTCCGTATGTGGAAATGGCAGAAAACCAGTTTTTTCAATGCTGTTGCCCAGTCCTTTACCAGACCAGCCGCCTGATGCAATAGCAATATAAGAATTCACTAATTGCAAGCCTTCGTCCTGAGCAAAAGTGAAAGGTTGGCCAACCGCTTCTATTCGATTTTTTTGTTCAGGTGATAACAGCATCGTAAATAACACCGCAATGGCTACTAAAGCAAGACTAAGCAGTGACACAAGGTGTTTGACCCGAATCCCGGAACATATAATGACACAGCTAGCAATACCAGCCACAATCATAGCTGAGCCCAAGTCAGGTTGAGCCGCAATTAAGAAAAAGAATAGGATTACAACAATTAAAGGCGGTAAGACGCTTGTTTTAAACTGAGAAATATGCCTTTGTTTGTTCGCAAATACTGAGGCTAAATAAAGAATTAGGGTTAACTTAGCCATTTCAGCTGGCTGGATATTAATCGGACCCAATGACAACCACGACGTGGCGTTGTTATTCGTTTCACCAATGATGAAGACGAGCCCAAGTAACAATAAGGTTATCGGCACTATCCATTTAATTAATTTTTGATAAGCCTTATATGGAAATAGCATCGCGACGAACCCAGCACTAATCGCAATCACAGCCCACATCATTTGTCTTTTAAAGATATAAGTGATTGTGTCATGATCGATTTGAGAGATAATGGTACTCGCACTATACACCATAACCAAGCCAAATCCAATTAATAAAAGCACGGTCACGACCAAAGTGTAGTCGTAGTTTCGAAACATTTTCTTCAACATGTTGTCCATCCTATCAAAAGTTCTCTTGTTGTATAATTCTTTGAGTGAGTATCGATTTCCTGCAAAATCGTCAAGATTATTCGTATGTATTCATTGTTTTATGACAAAGGGCCTAAATAAAAACTCAAACTACCGCGCAAGATAGTTTGAGTCTATATCATTTATTTTGGGTTGTCGCCTCATGCAAAGCGGACAATTGCCTTTCCAAGGATTCAAGCAATTCCTTGCCATCCTTTTCATCAATGGTTCCTAAGCGAACAGCAAAGTCAATTTCCCTAGAAAGTCCGAACATTTGTGTATCCAAAACCTCTTCATATAGAGGGCATTGCGGCATCGTTAGGTTTTCCATCTGAACTTCTATCAGCTTTAGGATCTTATGGGCATCGGCTTTCAGCAATTCATAAGCCTTTTCCCGATGTCCTGCTGCTATCTCAGTGGACAAATTGATCCCCTCCATTTGTGGACATCCTGCATTTATCTTATCGTTAATAAGCAAAAAATGCAAGCCATTGTTCCGACGATATTGCTCATTCCATTATATAATCCATACCCGATTTTTAGAAGTGACAAATTTTCTACAGCAATTTATACTAGTGTAAGAAAGCAGTCTACATAAAGAGGTGAGTCTATGGACTATATCATACCAGTCAAAGGAGCCGTCAATTATTCCATCACTTTGGATGCTAGTGTATGGATTTTTGATGATCGGAAAATCGCATTTGAAGATTTTTTCAGTCATGACTATAAAATGCTTATTGATCCTGAACCGAACAATGCACAAAATGGGCTAGCACCTGAACAAGACGCCGCAGGAGCGCCTTTTCAAAAAAATGAGCGACGATATAAGAAATCAGAGTGGTTTGATCACTCTTTTGTCATCCCAGTTAAAACGTTTCTGGGCAATGCGGAACCTTTAGATTCTGCCAATACCGTCCGCTTTGAACTTGATAATCAAACGTCGGAATCAGTCACTCTGGACGAAGCCAACAAAGGGGTTTTCCTCTTTTCACAAGATGGCCAGTCCATTAAAGAAAGAGGACCGATTCATTTTTATCATGGCAACGGTGATAATAAAGACAACCCAATTAAGGGAATCCGTAAAATTGTTGTTGAATAATTTAGCGTCACTCCATCGCTCATTGTGATGGAGTTTTTTTATAGGCTCAACGCTTCAGCCTCCTCGGAAGAAAACCACTTCCTGCGGGGGCTTTAGCTGTTGCTTTCGCCGCAGGACTCTAGTAAAGGCACCTTAAGTAAGCGACGCTGAGGAACACACTAAGTTTAAGTATTCCGAACCTCTTATAAAGGAGTTAAGAGCAATACCAGCGGAGGAAATACACGGAGGCTCACGGGTCACTCAGCGAGCGCGTAGTGTATTTCCGGAGCGGTATATACGATGCATTTCGGTTCAACCATGAAGTTAAAAAGCAACAATATTTATGAAAATAGCCTTTTTATAACAAATCAGCTGCCACTTGCGCCAGCTGTGAACGTTCCCCTTTTGTCAATTGAACATGTCCAGTAATTGGGTCTTCTTTCATTTTTTCAACCACATAAGTGAGGCCATTATTATAAGCATCGAGATACGGATGGTCCACTTGCTGAGGGTCACCCATTAAGACAATTTTACTCCCTTCACCTACTCGCGTTAAGATCGTCTTTACTTCATGTTTTGTGAGATTCTGAGCTTCATCAATAATAATAAACTGCTCTGGTATACTACGCCCACGAATATAAGTGATAGCTTCAACTTGAATCGACGAGATCCCGGATAAGATATTATCAATCTCACCAGATTGGTGAGTATTAAATAAAAATTCTAGATTATCATAGATCGGTTGCAGCCATGGCTTAAGTTTATCCTCTTTCTCTCCTGGCAAATAACCGATATCCTTCCCTAATGGAACAATCGGGCGAGCAATAAACAATTTATGAAAAGCTTTCATATCCTCTGTCTGCAACAATCCTGATGCCAAAGCTATTAATGTTTTTCCCGTCCCTGCCTTTCCCATCATCGTCACCAAACGAACATCATCACGTTGTAATAGTTCAAGTGCCATTAATTGCTGAGCATTTCGAGCTTTTATCCCCCAAATCACATCCTGGCCGAACAGACAATGGTTCAGCTGGTCTTTCTTCCCATTTACAATGCCAACAGCTGATGCTTGACTCGTTAAGCTCTTTAAAATGAAGAATTGGTTCGGATACCAATCGTGAGTCGGCAACTCATTCATCTTAATATGTTCATCTTTATAAAAACGATTGATCAATTCATCTGGAACCAACAATTCATTGTAACCCATATAAACGTTATCAGAATGGATCACACGATCGTTAAGAAAATCGTCAGCTTGAAGACCAAGCGCATCGGCCTTAACTCGTACGAGTGTGTCTTTACTAACTAGAATAACCGATCGCGGTTGTTGTTTTTCTTGCTCTTCTTGATGGAGGTTGAGAGCAACTGCAATGATCCGATTATCGTTGGTGACTTCCAAAAACGTATTTTGTAAACATTGAAACGAACGATGATTTAGTTCAACTCTTAAGGAACCGCCATTTTCCAAGGTTAGCGTTTCATGAAGTTTACCTTTTTGTCGTAAACCATCCATGATTCGTGAAACTTGTCTTGCATGACGTCCGATTTCATCCATATTGCGTTTCTTTGAATCAACCTCTTCCAGAGCTGCCGCTGGTATGACGACTTCGTTATCCTCAAAAGCATAAATGGCATAAGGGTCTTGTAAAAGGACGTTTGTATCAAGAACATAAATTTTAGTCAATGTGTCGCCTCCTGTGCCAAACATCAATCTATCAAAATTCATTTGTTTATACATCGTATGTCAGAAACAAGCCAGTTAGACGAATAATCTCGAGGCACAGCTCTAAAAAACTAACCGTTCATATCTTGTTATTCTAAATCGTTCATTTTATACTGGTATTGTAAGGTGGTGTTCATCATAATGCGTGTTAAATGCATTTTATGCGATAAAATAGATCAATTGGATAACTGGTGCCCGACTGCCAAGAAGTTGCGCAACCGTCCAATCCATACGTATATGTGCCAAGAGTGCAATGACAGGATTGGTGAGAGAACCAAAGAACGCTGGGCAACGGGCCACTTTACGATCCCACACAGAAAAGAAGCTCAAGAAGAGATGAATGACTGAAATGAAAAAGGATCGGATCCCGATATCAATCGGGATCCGATCCTTTTTAGACTTGCCGACTTGCATCTTTTTGTTTTGATTTTTTAAGACGGATTTTGTAAATCGTCAAAACAAGAGTAGAGAAAAACAGCGCCCCGGTAATCGGTAACTGCAATGCTAGGATAGCCAGCATAAAACAACCGAAGAACATGAGACAGTAGATAATTGCGGCTTTTAATACAGGTAGCTTTCGGGCAAAACCTAGTTTATAAACAATGATAGATAAGACAAAAATGGTCGCCCATAACAGATAAAAAGCAACATCATCAGTTACTGGATTCTCAAACAAAAACCGAGGATACGGCGCAAGATCACTGGTGGTTATCAAGGCCGCAGACACCTCCCTAAACAATCACTTTACGATTGTTTTTTCTTTTTACTTAAACGTTCACGCTCATTTTTATCTAATATTTTTTTGCGCAAGCGAAAATGAACAGGTGTGATTTCACAGTACTCATCATCATTCAAATAAGCTAGTGCATCTTCCAAAGACATGGTTCGAGATCCCTTCACTGTAGCCGTTTGATCCTTCGTTGCCGACCGAACATTGGTCATTTGTTTAGCTTTAGTGACGTTGACCGTTAAATCATTCTCACGCGTATGCTCACCGACAATCATTCCCTCATAGACTTCAGTGCCCGGCTCAATAAACATCACACCGCGGTCTTCTAATTGCATCATCGCGTATGTCGTTGACTGGCCTTTCTCCATGGCCACTAGAACACCGGCACGCCGGCCACCGATGTATTCAGTAATCCGATCACCATAGTGATCAAATGTGTGATTCATGACGCCATATCCGCGTGTTTCCGTTAAGAAATCGCGACGATAGCCAATCAAACCACGGGAAGGCACGATGAATTCCAGCTTATTGTGACCATCGGCCATTTGTTCCATATTCAGCATTTCGCCCTTGCGCATGCCAATGGATTCTATGACACCACCGGTATGTTCTTGCGGCACTTCGGCGAACATACGCTCATATGGCTCTTTAATGACGCCTTCCTCTTCCTTTTGGATAACCGTTGGCTTCGAAACCTGTAGTTCATAGCCTTCACGTCTCATATTTTCAATGAGAATCGACAAGTGTAATTCCCCGCGTCCTGAGACAACCCATTCATCAGGAGATTCTGTTTTCTCAACATTTAAACTGACATCCCGTTCCGTTTCAGCAAATAGACGTTCTTGAACTTTCCGACTTGTAATATAGTCACCTTCACGTCCAGCGAAAGGACTTGAATTCGTTAGAAAATTCATTTGCAGTGTAGGTTTATCAATTTTCAACAATGGCAACGGCTCAACTTCACCAGCGTCACAAATCGTTTCACCAATATTGATATCTTCAACACCAGAGATCGCGATTAAATCCCCGGCTTTGGCTTCTTCGATTTCAACGCGTTTTAAACCAACAAAACCAAATATCTTTGTAACCCGGAATTGTTTAACGGAGCCATCAGTTTTAGCAAGCGCGGCTTGTTGACCTACCTTAATTTTACCGCGATAAACCCGGCCAACGCCAATCCTGCCAACATAATCATTATAGTCAAGCATGGTTACCTGGAACTGCAGCGGTTCATCGCTGTTATCCTTAGGTGCCGGCATATATTTTAAGATTTTATCAAAAAGGACGTCCATACTATGGGTGACATCATTATAATCTTCACCCGCAACACCTTCGATAGCTGAGGCATAGACAACTGGGAAATCCAATTGATCGTCGTCAGCCCCTAAATCAATGAATAATTCAAGGACTTCGTCAACGACTTCTTCGGGACGTGCCATCGGCTTATCGATTTTGTTAACAACTACAATGGGCTGCAGCTTTTGATCCAAGGCTTTTTTTAATACAAAACGGGTTTGCGGCATAACGCCTTCATATGCATCGACAACGAGCAAAACGCCGTCAGCCATTTTCATAATCCGTTCAACTTCACCACTGAAATCAGCGTGTCCAGGAGTATCAACAATGTTCACTCGATAGTCTTTATAGTCGATACTTGTATTTTTCGATAAAATCGTAATGCCGCGTTCACGTTCAAGGTCATTACGATCCATAGCGCGTTCTTGCACATGCTCATTCTTCCGAAACGTTCCAGACTGATGCAGCATTTGGTCAACCAAGGTTGTCTTACCGTGGTCAACGTGAGCAATAATCGCGATGTTTCTCAAATGGTTTCTTGTTTCTGTCATATCATTCTCTCCTCTGTTTACATCCACAAACGGTTTCTATTATAACATAATAACACGTTTTAGCCGATACTTTGCAATGTTAAGCTATTCTGTTTAAACTATTATATAGAGATGGAAGGATGTGAAAATGTTGTTGAACTTATTATTTGTCCTTTTTGCAGCTTTTACGGTCTTCTCCTTAGTCGGGATTGGCTTTGCCATTGCCGCAGAAAGCTTGCTCTTTACTATTTTAGCCATTCTTGGCGTTTTTATATTTATGGGTGTCGGTTTTTTCGTCAAACATAAATACGCACATGCGTCATGATAACATGATAAAACGGGTGTTCCAACCAACACCCGTTTTTATTATGACTTATCGATATGTTTACCTCCAGCAACTTCACTCTCAATATGCTTAGAAAGGTCATGGTAAACACTTGGTCTACCAGCTAGGATTGAATTCTGCTTAAGCAAGTCTATAGGTGAGCCATCAGCGCGTGTGGCAATGCCATCCACCTCATTCAACAGAATCAACCCTGCCCCATAATCCCATGGTGCGAGCCGCATCGTAAAGTAAGCGTCCAAGATTCCAGTCGCAACGTATGCAAGTTCAATGGCGGCCGAACCATAAGACCGTGTTCCCCTGCATTTGGCTGCAATAGGTCGCATAATATCAGGATCAATCCGTCGGTTCTCATTAACCCATGTCGTGTTGATGCAAATCACTGATTCATTAAGTGGAACCGCTTCTAATGACGGCAGCAAGGTATCGTTAAGATAAGCTCCCTCACCAGCGAGACAGTGATATAAATCATCCGCCATGACGTCATAAATCAGACCGATACGTCCTTTTCCATGTTCATAAATGCCAATCGAAACTGCAAAGTGACGTTTTTGGTGAACAAAATTCATCGTTCCATCAATAGGATCAATCAGCCACAACGTCCCATGCTCCTTATCCACCTCATCGCCGAATCCTTCTTCCGAAACAATTTTGTGTTCTGGATAGTGCTTATGTATACGCTCAATAAAAAATTGTTCTATCCGCTTGTCCATATTCGTCACTAAGTCATCATGAGATGATTTGAACTGTACGTCCAATTGCTCAGCGAGAGATGTCTTTAATATCTCACCAGCCTCATATATCCAAGCTTTAGCTTGTTTGTAGATGTCGTGCCACGCCTCATTCACCATATGTATCTCCCTCTGTAATCATTTTTACTACGTTGACCTACCTTCCCTGCTAAAATGATATGGTAGTGCTTAGCGAAGCGGGGAAGTGCTCCCTCTGTAATCATTTTTACTACGTTGCGACGCACAGGATGTGCTAGCGTCGGCGTTCGCAACAGGACGTTGCGGTGATTAGCCGACGTTCCTGCTTCTCCGCTAAAATGATATGGTAGTGCTTAGCGAAGCGGGAAAGTGCTCCATTGTGTTAACCACCCTATTTAAATTGTCTGTTGTTTTACCTTTATTGTCAATCAGTCAAGCCTTCTTCATACAAAAATATTTAAAATGACCGGATGAATGGTCATCCGGCCGGCAAAACTATACCTCAAGTTCAAGCATTTCCCGTCGTAATTCAGTTAATCTTTGTTTAGACACTTCAATTTGATTTATATCTTCATTAACAATCGCTTCATGGAGTGTTGCTAATTCATAATCAATTTCCATCCGCATCACAGGAATACGCTTTTCGGCATCTGTCCTTCTCAAGGTCTTAATGACCTGTTTCATGGGGAGTCTGCACATCCTTTCAGGGGAGAAGTTAATATCAAACCCAAAACGGACTGATAATCATTCAATATTCTGATTAATATCCGAAAACTTTGACCCACGGATTATTACTATAATATGATTTTTACCATAACTATGCGACCATTCAAGCATTCTTGCTTACTAAATTCCTCAAATGTCCTGATTTAAAACCTGTTTTTTATGCATCTTACCCTGGTTATGATAAACTAGCTTCAGACAAGATTGAAACCATTAACAATAACGTTACAGAAAATAATGCTTAAGGAGAGTCGAACGTGGTTTTTTCAGGATTTTCAACCAAAGATTTTGATGTGTTCACTATTGATGGTCTCGATGAACGAATGGAGGCATTACGTGAGCGAATTCAACCAAAGTTTCAAACAATCGGTGAGGTATTAGCCGATGATATTGCCGTCATGGCAGGAGATGAAATGTTTTTACATATTGCAAAGCACGCGCGCCGTTCTAAAAATCCGCCCAAAGATACGTGGCTAGCCATTTGTGATGACAAACGCGGATACAAGAAGCACCCGCATTTCCAAGTCGGTCTTTTTGATGATCACGTGTTTATATGGCTTGCCTATATCAACGAATTAGCAGATAAACCAGCAATTGGACAAACACTTCTCAACCATATTGATACATTTCAGTCCATCCCCGATGATTATGTTATTTCCCTTGATCATACGAAAAAAGACGCCTTTCAGCTTGGGGACACTGAAGAAGCAACATTGAAGCAATCTCTTGAAAGATTCCGTGATGTGAAAAAAGGTGAATTCTTAATCGGACGGCATATCAAAGCCGATGATCCACTTCTAAAGGACGGCAACGCATTTTTACAGTTTGCTAAGGAAACCTTTGAAACATTAATGCCGATTTATCATTTATCTGCTAAATAAAAGGCGTCCGGCTATCATAGCTGGACGCTTTCTTTTGTTATATAAACTTTTGGCTCTTTTCATTTAAATGGTTGCTTTTTGGCGTAGTTACAGTAACAGTCTTTTAAAACACCAAACTTTTGAATGATCATACCCAGCGCTGACGAATGTCTTCGGCTTCAGTAATGACACGATTGATTAATGATTGCACAGTTGGAATATCATGAATGCGGCCGGCAATTTGCCCTGCCCAACCGAAACCTTCCTCGCCGTAGCCATCATGAATATAACGCTTATTGGCATAACCGCTGATCAAATCCTTAAGATCCTCATAAGTGCCGCTATTTTGTTCAATACTTAGAATTCGATCCGTCCATTCATTCGCTAACGCCCGTGCCGGCGCACCTAGACTTTTTTTAATTATCACTGTCTCATCAGCATTAGCCCCAAGAATATGCTGTTTGTACGCCTCATGGGCCAAGCATTCCTGTGTTGCAATAAATCGTGTTCCCATTTCAACACCATCAGCACCTAAAGCCAAGGCCGCCATTAAACCATGACCATCACCAATCCCGCCGGATGCTGCTACAGGGATATCAACCGCTTCAACAACTGAGGGAACCATGACCATAGTGCCGATATCATGTCGTCCGAGATGTCCACCACCTTCCTGACCAACGACCATCACGGCATCGGCACCCAGGGATTCAGCTTTAACGGCCTGACGTTTGGAGGCGACAAGAACCAACGTTTTAATACCTGTTCCTTGAATTCTCTGAAGCAACGGTTGGGGGTTCCCTCCCGTAATAGAAATCACAGGAACTTCAGCATCAATCGCTGTCTGCAGTAAATCTTCATACGGACGTCCTTGATTTCCAATTGCAAAGTTGACACCGAAGGGCCGATGGGTTTGTTTGCGCGTCAGATCAATTTCATTCTGAAGGGCTGCTGTTGACTCACATGTCATGGCCGTCAGCTGTCCGAGACCCCCTGCCTCCGATACAGCTGCTGCCAAATCACTGTAAGCCAGATATGCCAGCCCACCTTGAATAATGGGATACTGAATCCCAAGTCGTTCAGTTAAACGTGTTTTACATTCCATTGTCATAGCCTCCACTTAAGTGCTTTAAAACAAACTCTATGTCTTATTTTAGATGGATGAATGTCGATTTTTCAATAATTTTTTATTAAAAAGACTCTGTTAAACATGCTTGCTGTTTGCCACTCCAGGTGTTCGCTTTCCGCGGGCGGTCCGGGTGCCTTCCTCGACGCACGGCGCCTACGATGGACTCCTTTTGTCTCTTCTTCCCGCAGGAATCTCTTACCTTCCGTTTCAATCAACACCAAGTAGCAAAAAATCAACTATGAGCCTTAACATAGCCAAAAAAAAAGACGGCTGCATGAACCGTCTCAACCCAGGCTATTTTTTGGTGTTTTTTCGGCAATGAGGACATTGAGCATACAGCGTTCTAACTTTCCGATCTTCCACATGATCAATTGTTCGTTGACAAGTTTGACAAACAATGATTCCCATGTCATCAGCCCCTTTTTTGTAAGCGGTTAATTTATAGTTTTATAATATGCCATACTAATAATGTTGTCAACACTTATTTGTATGTCATATTGGGACTTTTATTAAATCATTAAATCGTTGCAGACATTAAACATTCTTTCTTTACCTATGATGTATATGCTTTGAAAGTAAAAAAAAACCTTGCTTTCATTTAAAGAAAGCAAGGTTTGATAAATACTTATTTAGCTGTGTGAATTGGCTGACCTAGAGCAACCTCTGCTGCTTCCATAGGAATTTCGCCAAGTGTTGGGTGGGCATGGATGGTCAACGAAACATCTTCTGCCGTCATACCAGCCTCAATCGCTAATCCCACTTCCGCAATCATATCAGAAGCACCAGCCCCTGCAATTTGGGCTCCAAGGATGAGACCGTCTTCTTTACGAGTGATGAGTTTCATGAAGCCTTCAGTGTCATTAAGTGACAATGCCCGGCCATTAGCAGCAAATGGGAATTGTGAAGCTTTGACATCGTAACCTTCTTCTTTGGCTTCATCTTCACTTAGTCCAACAATTGCTAATTCAGGATCGGAGAAGACAACAGCTGGAATACATTGATAATCCACTTGAGCTGCTTCACCAGCAATAGCTTCTGCAGCAACTTTGCCTTCATAAGAAGCCTTATGCGCCAATGCAGGACCATCAACGATATCACCAATGGCATAGATGCCATCAACGTTGGTTTTACCTTGATTATCCACTTTGATCATGCCTTTGTCAGTGGCCTCGATACCAGCCATGTCAAGACCTAGTTCCTCAGTGTTTGGTTTACGTCCAACGGTGACAAGGACATAATCAGCTTCAAACGTTTGCTCTTCGCCTTTTATTTCAGCTTTAACCTTAACACCATCTTCCGTTTCTTCAACACCCTGAGCCATAGCTTCTGTTTCAATATTGACGCCTTTACTTTTCAGGCGTTTTTTCACCAATTGGCTCATTTTCTTCTCAAAGCCAGGCAAAATCGACTTGGTGCCTTCAAGAATAGTGACCTCAGTACCGAAGCCAGCATAAGCGTTACCTAGTTCAACACCAATATAACCGCCGCCGATAACAATCATTTTCTTCGGCACTTCTTGAAGGGCTAATGCGCCTGTTGAAGAAATCACGCGATCGCTGAATTTGAAGTTAGGCAATTCAATCGGGCTCGAGCCAGTTGCAATAATACAATTCTTAAACTTGTACCGATTGGACTCATAACCGGCATTAACCCGAACCTCATTTTCAGCAACAAAAAGTCCTTCACCTTTGACAATCTCAACTTTGTTAGCTTTAAGCAAACTTTGGACACCGCTCGTTAGCTTATTAACAACGGAACCTTTCCATTCTTGAACTTTAGTAAAGTCCAGTCCAACCTTTTCAACGGAAATCCCCATATCATCAGAGCCTTGAGCGTCTTCATAACGATGGCTGGCATTAATCATCGCTTTCGAAGGAATACAGCCAACGTTCAAACAAACACCGCCAAGATCACCTTTTTCAATAATGGTTACATTTTGACCTTTTTGAGCTGCGCGGATGGCGGCAACATAACCGCCAGGACCCGCACCCAAAACAACTGTATCGACTTCAGTGGTAAATTCGCCTACTACCATAATATTACGCCTCCATTATTAAGCGTTGTGGATCGTTCAATAGACGCTTGATTTTGTTCATGGCATTTTGGGCTGTTGCCCCATCAACAAGACGATGGTCAAAGCTTAACGACAAGGCAAGAACAGGACGGGCAACCACTTCACCGTCTTCGACAACAGCTTTTTCAGCAATGCGTCCAATACCTAAGATCGCCACTTCCGGATGATTGATAACTGGAGTAAACCATTGACCACCGGCAGAACCAATATTGGTTATCGTGCAAGAGCCGCCTTGCATGTCACTGGACTGAAGTTTACCATCGCGAGCTTTAGCCGCATAGTCATTGACTTCATCAGCAAGTTGATACATGGACTTGCGATCAGCATCCTTTACAACCGGAACCATAAGACCGTTATCTGTATCTGTTGCAATACCGATATTATAATAGTGCTTATAAACAATTTCTTCGTTCTCGTCATCAATGGTTGCGTTAAGCACAGGGTATTCACGTAATGTCGAAACCAACGCTTTAACAACGTATGGAAGGTAAGTTAATTTCACACCGCGATCGGCTGCTTCCGCTTTGAATTCCTTACGATGGGCAACAGTTTTAGAAACATCAATTTCATCCATAAGTGTGACGTGTGGCGCCGTTTGCTTGGAATTAACCATAGCCTTGGCGATGGCCTTACGTACACCACGGATTTTCTCACGAGTTTCCGGTTGTTGTGCGACGGTTCCGCTTTGTGATGCCTGCTCAGCAGCTGGTTGTTCTTGCTCTTGTGATGATGCATCAGTTGTGGCATCCGTTTCTTCACCGGATACGAAGCGGTCAATATCTTCACGAAGGATGCGACCGTTTTTGCCGCTGCCCTCAACTTTGGCAATATTGACGTCATTTTCACGGGCATACTTACGGACAGAAGGCATCGCAATCTTACGTTCACCTGTATCAGCTTCCGAATCAGCCCCACTCGCTGCTTTCTGTTTATCATTGTTAGCAGCTGTTGTTTCCTTTTCTTCAGCTTTACTGTCGTCGCCTTTAGTTTCTTCCTCGGCCTTGTCAGATTCACCTGAATCATCGCCGCCTTGATCCTCATAGCCTTCAGCGTCTAACGTTACGATAACTTCGCCAACCGTAACGGTTTCTCCTTCCGGCTGCAGCACTTCATTTACAGTGCCGTCAACGGGGCAAGGGATTTCGACGACGGCTTTGTCATTTTGAACTTCGGCAAGAACGTCGTCTTCTTTGACTTCATCGCCAGCTTTAATAAACCACTTGACGATTTCACCTTCATGAATGCCTTCACCGATATCCGGCAATTTAAATTCATAAGCCATTGTCACTTACGCCTCCTTGTATCAAGAAAAATTCCTGTTTTGGACTGCATAAAGCATCCACCTTTCCGTTAATAAGGTGAATGCCATTGTTTAATTAAAAATTAACGGTTTCTTTAACCTTTTCAATAACGTCATTTTCATCTGGAAGCCACACTTCCTCAGCAGCCGCAAATGGGAAAACCGTATCTGGTGATGTTACACGGCCAACTGGGGCTTCAAGATGAAGAATCGCTCTTTCATTAATCTCACTAATAACATTGGCAGCGACACCTGCTTGTCTTTGCGCTTCTTGAACGACAATTGCACGATTCGTTTTCTTAACGGATTCAACAATTGTTTCCACATCGAGCGGACTAACGGTTCTTAAATCGATGATTTCTGCACTTATGCCGTCCTCTTCAAGTTGATCTGCTGCCTTTTGAGATGTATGCACCATAGCACCATAAGAAATAATGGTCACATCTGAACCTTCGCGAACAACATTGGCTTTTTCTAAGTCAACGGTATAGGATTCCTCAGGAACTTCACCACGGAAGGAACGATAAAGTTTCATATGTTCAAGGAAAATAACCGGGTCATTGTCACGAATTGAAGAGATGAGCAATCCTTTAGCATCATAAGGGCTTGAAGGAATCACAACTTTAACACCTGGAGTCTGTGCAAACAAGCCTTCTAGACTGTCAGCGTGCAATTCCGGTGTTTTAACACCGCCGCCGAATGGTGAACGAATGGTTACCGGTACATTGGTTTGTCCAGCTGTGCGGTAACGCGTCCTTGACATTTGTCCCGCAATACTATCCATAGCTTCAAATACGAAACCAAAAAATTGGATTTCCATGACAGGACGAAACTCTTGCATAGACAGGCCTAGAGATAGACCACCGATACCAGATTCGGCTAACGGAGTATCGAAAACGCGCTCCTCACCGAACTCATCTTGCAAACCTTCTGTTGCTCTGAACACGCCACCGTTTTGCCCGACGTCTTCACCGAAAACGAGAACATCTTCATCGTTTTTCAATTCCGAACGGAGCGCATCAGTGATTGCTTGAATCATTGTCATTTGCGCCATGGGTTATTTCGACTCCTTTTTACGATATTCTTCCAATTGTTCGCGAAGCGTTTCCGGAAGTGTTTCGTACATAATTTCAATTAAATCCGAGACTTTCTGTTTTGGAACAGCATCGATTTCTTTAATAGCTTTCTTGATATCTTCTTTTGCTTGTTCGGTGGTTTCGTTTTCTTGCTCCTCAGACCACAGACCCTTATTGACTAGGAATTTGCGGAAACGAACAAGTGGATCGCGTTTTTCCCATTCATTATCAGTGTCCTCTGTACGATAGCGCGTCGGATCATCACCAGCCATCGTGTGCGGACCATAACGGTAAGTTAACGTTTCAAGCAACGTCGGACCTTCACCATTAATACCACGTTCACGTGCATCTTTTGTCGCCACATAAACGGCTAGCGGATCCATTCCATCAACTTGTACACCACGAACACCGGCAGCAAGTGCTTTTTGCGCTAACGTTTGTGCAGCAGTTTGTTTCTCAACAGGAACAGAAATCGCAAATTGGTTGTTTTGTGAAATAAACACAGCAGGTGCTTTATATGTACCTGCGAAGTTCAGACCTTCATAGAAGTCACCTTGTGATGTTGCACCGTCACCAAAGTAAACAACAGCGACGTTATCTTTTTTACGTTTTTTAAGACCAAGCGCAACACCAGCCGTTTGTGTACATTGAGCAGCAATGATAATTTGCGGCATCAAAGCATTAACATCTTCTGGTACCTCTCCACCTTTAAAATGACCGCGGGAATATAAGAAAGCTTGTGTTAATGGTAGACCATGAAAGACCAATTGAGGAACATCACGGTAAGATGGCATTAGCCAATCTTCTTTGTCCATCGCAAATTGGCTGGCTAACATGGAAGCTTCTTGACCTGCTGTCGGTGCATAGAAACCAAGGCGTCCTTGACGATTTAATGAAACAGCTCTTTGATCCCAAATTCTCGTGTAAACCATGCGTCTCATCAATTCTTTCAGATCATCGTCTGAAAGGTCAGGCATTGCATCTTCGTTAACAACGTCTCCTTCAGGAGATAGGATTTGGAACGTTTCAAATTGTTCTTCCATTTGTTGCAAATCAGGGGTTTGCAATCCTTTCACCTCTTCCTTTTCATTTAAAATGGCTAATAGCAGTTTGCTTTAGATAACATGTTTTTATTAGGACTTGGCAAGTTTTGTCGACATTAATGGTTTACCCCTTGAAGGGACAATTCATAACATCCGAAACCGTTCAAGTTATCCGAGCACCCGCTATATAACTGTTTTATTCATTAAGATATAAAAAAATAATACAACGCGATTCATTGAATAGTTTATAATAAGTCCATTACACAAGTCAATAAATAAAACCTTGATCCTTTTAATATCATCTGTTATACAAAAACAATTCACTCTGTATTATTACTGTTATGATTGCCGGGACACTAAAAAAAGACGCTCTTAAGCGCCTTCTTTATCTTTCCTATTAATTTCAATGCCCAATTGTTTATATAGATCCATTTTTTTCTTGTTAAACTGTTTCGTTAAATCGTTAAATTGCTTCTGGTTTTTTTCAACTTTTTTATAACCACTGTTCACTTTTTTAATTTGTGCTTGAAGCGTTTCGACCTTTAAATCTTTCTTTTCCAGCATATTGAAAAGCTTCTCATCAAGCTGTAACGATTTTTGATAAGCCTTGTGTAAGTTTTGATAAGTTTGATATCGCTGATCCATAATATCGACGACATCTTTGGCCAAAGACTTGGTCTCTTTATCATCAAGTTCACTGATATAAGTGGCCCCTTCTTGAAAGGATTGGTAGGCCTTTTCAATACTCGCTTGTTCATCCTTTAACATATCTTTTCTTTCTTCAATTGATTTTAGAGCATCGTCAGCATGTTCTTTAATTTTTTTATATTCTGTCATATCCAATTTCATGATGTCTTTAAATAATTTATGTTCCTTGTTCTCTGCTTTGACCATGGGTTTTTGCAAGTCATTAAATGTTGATTCACCATCGGCGGCGTCTTCTATTTTTTGATACATGTGATCTCCCGGACTTTTCCCTAGACTACAACTTGTCAGGAAGACAAAAACAGCCATTAGAGTCAGGACTATTTTATAGCTATGTAACGGTTTCAAGCGTCTCCTCCTCTTTTAAATGCAAATTAATTTCCTATATCATATCAAAATTTCATCATGGGTGATATAACATCAATAAAAAAGTGACACACTTATCAATGTTTTTCCTGCTAAACATGATTATGCTAAACTAAATATACTGATGAAAAGTTCGCCTTGAGAAGGAGAGGATAATATGTACACCATGGATGACATCGTGCGGGAAGGTCATCCCATTCTGCGTCAAGTCGCTGACGCGGTCACCTTGCCGCCAAGTGAAGAAGACCAAAAAACGTTAAACAAAATGATGGAATACTTAGTGAATAGCCAAGATGACAATATCGCACAGCAATGTCAACTGCGTCCAGGTATCGGGCTCGCTGCCCCGCAAATCGCCGTATCTAAGCGAATGCTTGCCGTCTATCTTGTTGACGGCAAAGAACAGTTGCATCAATATGCAATGATCAATCCAAGAATCATCAGTCACTCAATTGAGAAGTCCTATTTAGAAAGTGGTGAAGGGTGCTTATCCGTTGACCGTGATGTTCCGGGATACGTCCCCCGTTATGCGCGGATTAAGGTTAGAGCTTACGATATTAACGGTCAAGAATTCACGATAAAATTACGCGGACTACCCTCGATTGCAGTGCAACATGAGCTCGATCATCTTGATGGTATTATGTTTTATGATCATATCAACGCTGATGACCCATTTGCCGTCCCTGACAATGCGCGATCTGTGGATCGTTAGCAACCAAACATACTCCGTGAACGGAGTATGTTTTTTTATAATAATCCTAGATGCTTTAGACCATTATAAATACCATTGTCTGAAACATGGGTTGTCACATGTTTGGCCACATCTTTCACTTGAGGTTGACCGTTACCCATGGCAACACCATTCTCAACGAATGACAGCATTTCAATGTCATTCATGGCATCACCAAACGCAATGGTGTTTCTCCGGTCGATGCCAAGATTGTCTAATAAAGACTGGATGCCAATGGCCTTGGATCCTCCTGTTGGAACCACGTCCATAGAATAGCGGTGCCAACGGACATAATCAAAGGCATCAATCGCCTGGAAAGCTCCAATATCTTCACCTTCTTCACAAAAAATGAGCGCTTGATAAATTTCATGATCATGATGGAACGTTTTATCGTAATCGGGTGGATCCAATTTTAAAGAATTAAAGCTTTTCATAATAAAAGGATGTTGATCATGGGTTACAGCCGCTTTATGCGAGGATAGAAACGCTAATGGATAATCTCCTCCCATTGCTTTTTGGTGTAACTCACCTAAATCTTCAAAGTGCATAGGATTTTTAAAAACAGCTTCACCCTTATGAACGACATACTGACCATTAAAACTAATAAAAGAATCAATATTTAACTCACGACGGACATCCGCAAACATAAACGGCGCCCGACCCGTGGCAATCGCTGTGATAACTCCTTTTTTCTGTAAATCATAAACAGCTTGTCGCGTGGTGTCCGGTATGTTTTTATCTTCATCTAATAAAGTGCCATCAATGTCAAAAAATACGATGGGTTGTTCGC
Organism: Tuberibacillus sp. Marseille-P3662; assembly: GCF_900178005.1. Lineage (NCBI taxonomy): Bacteria > Bacillati > Bacillota > Bacilli > Caryophanales > Sporolactobacillaceae > Tuberibacillus > Tuberibacillus sp. Marseille-P3662. Next base: position 1,383,840 of record NZ_FXBS01000006.1, read on the forward strand.
TCATCAGTTCCACTCCTCCACTAACTCCCAATAATATAACCCTCATAATTATAACAAGCCGTGCAACCCTAAGTAATAAATCAAACATTTTTGTCAATAATAGTGATGTTTGAATACATGTCACAACACTGCCATGAACAAACTAATTCATATAGCCGATACATTTGGTCACACTGTCCTTGTCCGAACATCTGGGATCCGACTTCAAGGGAGGCCAGACCATGAGCAAAAAAGCACGTAGAAGATGGCTCCGGCGCGTTAAGGAGCTTCTTGAGAACGATCGGCTTGCGCGTATTTAGTTTTTTAAATTTGGCGTTCCACTCAGTTTGGAACGTCAAATTTAAAATATGACATGAAATTCGCTTTTATATGATTTATAATAAACATTAGACATTTTTACAGGCTTACGTCGTAATAAGATAAAGGAGAGGTTATACATGATTTTTAAAGTATTATATCAAGAAACTTTAGACGAAATTCCTGTTAGAGAAAGCACCCATTCAATGTATGTTGAAGGTGACTCCGAGAAAGATGTACGCAAAAAACTTGCGGAAAAAGGCTGGAACATTAATATAGAATTTGTTCAAGGTCTTAGTGATGAATTCCTGGAATACGAAAAACAATCGGAAGACTTTAAAGTGGAGCAGCTCTAACCTTATGAAATCAGTAAAAAATCATCAGACAGCAGTTTTCGCCCTTGGCGGGTTAGGTGAGGTCGGTAAGAATACGTACGCGGTCCAATTCCAGGATGAGATTGTGTTAATCGATGCCGGAATTAAATTTCCGGAAGATGAACTACTAGGGATCGATTACGTCATTCCCGATTATAATTACTTAACAAAAAACGCTGATAAAATTAAAGGACTTTTTATCACCCATGGCCATGAAGACCATATTGGCGGTGTTCCCTACTTACTTAGAGTTGTGAATGTCCCCGTATTTGGGGGGAAACTCGTGATTGGACTTTTGCGTAATAAGCTGGAAGAACACGGTTTGTTACGGCAGACAGAACTGCACACCATTCAGGAGGATGACGTCATCAAGTTTCAAAAAACATCGGTGACTTTCTTTCGCACTACACATAGTATCCCGGATTCTTACGGTATTGTAGTCAAAACACCGTCGGGGAACATTGTCCAAACCGGTGACTTTAAATTTGACTTTACACCAGTAGGAGAGTCAGCTAATTTAACTAAAATGGCTGAAATTGGAAAAGAAGGCGTTCTGTGCTTGCTTTCCGATAGCACGAACAGTGAAGTTCCTAAATTCACCATGTCTGAACGTCAAGTTGGATCTAACATCACTGATATTTTCCGTAAAGTTAAAGGGCGTGTCATTTTCGCCACCTTTGCATCTAATATCCATCGTTTGCAACAAGTCGTAGAAGCCTCGATTGAAACTAAGCGAAAAATAGCCGTATTCGGTCGAAGTATGGAAGCGAACATGCGGTTGGGGCAAGAACTTGGGTATATTCGGGCGCCAAAGGATACTTTCATTGAACATCAGGAGATCAATCGTTTGCCTGAGAATGAGGTTACAATTCTTTGCACAGGAAGCCAAGGCGAACCGATGGCGGCGTTATCGCGTATTGCCAACGGCACCCATCGCCAAATTCAGATTATTCCTGGGGATACTGTGGTGTTTTCATCATCACCGATTCCTGGTAATGCGATTAGTATTAATAACACGATTAACCAACTGTTTCGTGCAGGTGCCGAAGTCATACATGGCCCGCTGAACGATATTCATACATCAGGCCACGGCGGACAGGAAGAGCAAAAACTGATGCTCAGATTAATGCAGCCTAAGTTCTTCATGCCTATCCATGGTGAATATCGTATGCTTAAGAAGCACGCTGAGTTGGCCCATGATTGCGGCCTGCCAGAAGACAAATCATTCATTATGGATAACGGCGATGTTCTAGCATTGGATGAAAACGAAGCAGAAATTGCTGGACGCGTCCCTTCAGGATCTGTTTATGTGGACGGTAATGGTATCGGCGATATTGGTAATATCGTTTTGCGTGACCGTCGCATCCTTTCTGAGGAAGGTCTTGTGATTGTCGTTGTCAGCATTAACATGAAAAAATATCAAGTGCTTGCTGGGCCTGATATCATTTCTCGCGGATTCGTCTATATGCGTGAATCAGGTGATCTTATCAAAGACGCCGAACGTCTATTAAAACAACATCTCGGCAAAGTCATGGAACAGCAAACGTCACAATGGTCGGAAATTAAATCCGAAATAAGCGATACTTTAGGACCATTTTTATATGAAAAAACACGTCGTAAGCCAATGATCTTACCCATTATTATGGAAGTCAATGAATAATAAGCAAGAAAAAACACCCGGAGGTTTCATAACCTTCGGGTGTTAATTATCTAGCATATGATTTTTAAATCGGTCGATGTCATTGTCCGCACCAATGATAATTAAGATGTCACCATCATTTACCGTTTGATCAGCCCTAGGCGACACGTTAATGTTTCCTTCCTCTTTTATAGCAACAATATTAACACCAAACTTAGCTCTGACATCGAGATCGATCAATGTCTGTCCATCCATTTTCTGTCCAGCGATCACTTCCATAATACTATGTTGGTCTGACAGCTCAAGATAATCTAGAACACTCGAAGAGGTAATATTGTTAGCAATCCGCGTCCCCATATCACGCTCGGGGTGACTGACTTGATCGGCCCCAATCTTTCTAAGCACTTTTTCATGATAGTCGTTTTGGGCTTTAGCCGTGACCTTTTCAACCCCTAATTCCTTTAATATCAAGGTCGTGAGCGTACTGGCTTGAATATTATCCCCTATCGCTACGATCACATGGTCAAAATTCCGTAAGCCTAAACTTTTCAAAACCGTTTCATCAGTTGAATCAGCGATCACGGCATGTGTTGCAATCGGCGTATATTCATTGACGCGGTCTTCATCCATGTCAATTGCTAAAACCTCCTGCCCCTGCTCACTTAAAGTCCAGCATATACTGCCTCCGAACCGTCCGAGTCCAATCACAGCATATTGTTTTTTCACATTCATTCCTCCATCTCTATAAAACGAAATTAAAATCAATGATTAACGATGATGAGCCCGTTCCAGTACTTTGACCGCGCCATATATTAATCCCAATATCAGTAACAGTGCGATAATAAACCAAACTGCCCCAGAAGGGATATCGTCTGCTAACTTAATATTAGGATACAATAAATAAGGTAAATGAGAAATGCCGTAGCCGTAGAAAGCAAAGAAAAACTGCAATACAACAAAGCCAAACGCTCCCGAAATCAGATACTTTCGAAAAACTAATGATATTGCAATAAGCAGGCTAATCAAAGACAGCATAAACAACCATGCATGATCCAGCGCATTAATGAAATGTTCATTGTTGTGTCCCTGTAACGCTGCAAAGACTAAAGCACTAGCTAATAATGTCGGCATACTCCAATAGAGGGTTAAATGTCGCGGCGTATCTGCTTGCTGTTCGACATGCAAATGGAAATACCGAACATGATACGCTGAACTGATGTACATCACAGAAACAACCGCAAGAATACCGACGCTCCAAGGATAGATAGACGTAAGAAATGTCCCATAATCCAACATCATCGTTTCATCACTAATAAAACCACCCTCAGAAACCGCTAAAACCGATGCCATCACACCTGGGATGATTAGAGATAAGAGCCCCATACAAAACGTCACAGATAATCTCACTTGATTAAGAGGTATCCAGTAAGTGAACCCTTTCCAGACCATATGCATCAGCAGAATCCCAAGCACAGGCCACTTAAGCGGCGGGACGAACGTTTCTAACAACGTCTCATTCAAGACAAATAGTCCGGCTAATGCAGCCAATAGAAACACATAGAAATAAATCCAGAAATAGGCCTTCAAAAGTTGATCCAAGACAGCCCCTGCACGCTGCCGGCCAGTCAAGCGCATATACACCATCAAGCCGCCCGTTCCGAAATCAATTGATGCCATAACGACGTATAAAAATAAGATCAGCCATAGTAAATAAATATCAAGCCAGTGAGGCAACCGACTTCACCCCGATTCTCTATTCTATTTCAAATGAATGTCTATTAATACAATAGGCAATACGGCCACGAACGTCAATGATTGTTTATGAAACGTGACTGTTGATTTTAGGTCCAGGCGTTCGTCCACTAGGTAAAGGGGTTTTCTTGACCAAGTTATCTGGGGCCGTGCCCGCGGCAAGCGAAGGATTTTGACGAAGCGATGATAGGAATGACGATTTTAAAACAAATCATCCGAACGGATTAACAAAAAAGTTCGGATGATTCTGTTATCAATATACTTTTGTCTCAGCCTCGTTTTCTTTTATCCTTATGATGCGTCCAGTGCTTTGAATTGGCTCAGGACCAATTCATAATACTTGCCTTGAGCATCCATCAATTCATCGTGTGTACCCCGTTCAAGAATATTGCCTTCCTCAAGGACAATAATTTGATCTGCATCACGTATGGTTGATAGACGGTGAGCAATGATTACTGACGTCCGTCCTTTCAGCAGCTTATCCATCGCTTCTTGAATTTTCAATTCCGTCTCCGTATCGATACTCGCTGTCGCCTCATCCAAAATTAAAATTTTCGGATCAGCTAACAACGCACGAGCAAACGATAACAACTGACGTTCACCGACGGACAAAATGTTACCGCGTTCTTCAACTTCAGTGTCATAGCCCTGGGCTAACTGCTGAATAAAAAAATCAGCGCCAACGGCTCGAGACGCGCTTTTAACTTCTTCATCAGAAGCATCCGGTCGCCCAAAACGAATATTTTCCATAATCGTCCCTGAGAAAATGAAGGTGTCCTGCAAAACGGTACTGACATTAGCCCTCAGTTCATCAAGCTTAATATCTTTTAGATCAATACCATCAAAAGTCACTTGGCCGTCCGTTGGATCATAGAAACGACCAATCATATTCGCAATCGTTGATTTTCCTGAACCCGTATGACCAACCAAAGCAACCGACTGTCCAGCTTCCATCGTTAAGTTAATATCATTAAGAGCTTTTCGCTTATCATCGTAACTGAATTCAACATCCTTGAAATCCACGCGTCCTTGAATGTGACTCATACTGATGGCATCAGGTTTTTCAACAACATTGGGTCTCTCATCCAAAAATTCAAAGATTCGTTCGGATGACGCCATCGCCATTAATAGCTGATTATAGACTTGACCAAGACGGGATATCGGTTCCCAAAACATCCCGATATAGAACGCAAATGAAACAAAAACACCCATTTCAATATAACCATTTAAAATCAACACAGATCCAAGCCAAATTAAGATCGCCGAACCTACAGCATTGGCCATTTCCACAAACGGCCGAAACATTGCGTTTTTTTGTGTAGCATGACGCAAACTTTCATAGGTTTCGCCGTTAACACCTTTAAAATAATCCATGTTTTCCGACTCTTGTGTGAATGACTGCGTAATCCGCATACCCTGGATACTTTCATTCAAGTGCGAATTCATCTTGGATTGTTTAACCCGCACCTGTTGCCATGCCCGCCTGATCCGGCGCCGGAGTTTAGTCGATATGAAAAACATAATCGGCATAACAATAAATACAGCAAGCGCAAGCGGCGGGCTCAGTGTAAATAATATGACGGCAATACCGACTAACATCGTTAAGTCCATTAATATGTTAATAACACCATTTGTGAACAAATCTTGTAATGAATTAATATCATTAATAATACGAACTAAAATTGATCCTGCCGATCGCGAATCAAAAAATCGGTGGGACAATCGTTGAACATGATCAAATAAAGCTTTCCGCAAATCATAAATCACATATTGACCGATCCGATTCGTTAATTTAATTCGAAACATATTACTTAACCATGAAACAGCGTACATCGCCGCAATTCCAGCGACGAGCCACCAGAGTTGATCAAACTTGCCTTTGGCTATAACTTCATCAAATGCATACACACCAATTAAAATCGGGACAATTAAACGAACCGCAGTCTGGATGAACATGGTCAAAACAGCTAACGGAACGAGTGTTTTTGCATAAGGTTTCATGTAGGACATCAAACGGAACATTTGTTTCCAATTAAACTGTTTCTCAACAACTTGATCAGCCTTATAATAAAATCGCTCTCTCTTTGGCTTTTCAATTTTGACAGTCACAACTCTCACCTCCTAAAGAACGTGCTCTGACCGTTGTAAAATTTCCTTGTCTTTATATTGAATGTCAAAAATGCGACGGTAAATGCCATTTGGATGCTCCAACAATTCACTGTGGACACCCCGTTCATTAATTTCACCATCGTCAAGAACTAGGATCTGATCGGCATGCTGAACCGAAGAAATCCGATGAGCAATAATGAATGTTGTCCGCCCTTTCATTAATTCGCGAAATGCTTTCTGAATTTTAGCTTCCGTCTGCATATCAACGGCACTGGTCGCATCATCCAAAATTAAAATACTTGGATTAATTAACAAAGCACGGGCAATCGCCAACCGTTGCTTCTGACCACCGGATAGACCTAATCCGCGTTCACCGAGCATGGTGTCATAGCCATCAGGCATTTCAGAAATGAACGCATGCGCTTGGGCACGTTTGGCTGCATCAATTATCTTCTCATCACTAATATCAGGGTTTCCGTAAGCAATATTGTCGCGAATGGTTGACGAGAATAAAAATGATTCCTGGAGCACAAATCCGATATTTTTTCTTAATGCACTGACGTTATAGTCATGAACCGGCTTACCATCAATCAAGAGCTCTCCATCAGTAATATCATAGAACCGGGAAATCACTTGTGTAATTGTTGATTTACCGGATCCTGTCGCTCCCATCAAGCCAATTGTTTCACCAGGTTCCACATTAAAAGAAATATTTTTTAAGGCATAGACTTTTTCATTCGGATATCGAAGAGACACATGGTTAAATTCGATATGACCCTGAATCTGCTTAGTGTCAATCGCTTTATTTGGAGACTGAATATCCTCAGATTCATTCAAAATCTGCAATAAACGTTCCCCTGACGCTTTGGATTGTGAGAATGTATTGATAATAAATCCCAAATTCATTAATGGCCCCATGATGTACCAAACTAAACTAAAGAAAGCGACAAGCTCTCCGGATGACAATTGACCTTGCATGACCATATAACCGCCAAGCCCTAATAAGAAAACCACGCAAAGGTCACCGACAAGTTCCATGATAGGAAAAAACTTCGCCCAAATATCCGATGTTTCAATTTGCCGAGACCGATAATTCAGATTAGATCTCTTAAAACGCCCCATTTCAAAGTCTTCTCTCGATAATGCTTTGACGGTGCCCATACCACTAATATTCTCCTGAACACGCGTATTCAAATGAGCCATAGACAGACGAATTCTACGGAACGCTGGATGTACCTGCTTATCGAAGCGGTACACGGTCAAAGCAAGAAACGGTACCATGAGTAAGGTAACAATTGACAGCACCGCCGAATAGGTGAACATCACAATAAGACTAAAGGTCACAATCAGACAAAAGTTAATCAGTTGAGCAAATCCCCCGGACAAGAAAAAACGAAACGCCTGAACATCCGCTGTCAATCTAGACATGAGATCCCCTGTGTGCGCATTATCGTAATACCGGAACGGCAAGCGTTGCAACTTTGCATATAGCGCATTACGCAGTTCATAAACTGAACTAATGCCAAACAGTTCTCCCCAATATTGATTAAAGTAGGCCGATAGTCCTTTAATAGCCATCAATAGTATAAAACCAATTGCAATATACGGAACGATATCAATTTTTCCTTGTAATACAACCTTATCAATGGTTAGCTGTAAAGCAATTGGATAGGTTACAGTAATCCCTGTTACAAACAACAAAAAGACAATCGAACCAATAAAATACTTTCTATACGGCCAATAAAACGGTTTCAACTGCTTAAAAACACCCATAAGGTCACCACCTAACCCAGTCATTATAAAGTAACATCACCTAATATAACGAATTTCGAAATAATTGACTATGGGATTTTATTGCCAAATAAACCGGTGAGACCCCAAATCATTTGATTTAACGACAAAATATTATCATTAGTATACATTTTTTAAAATTTTCTTCTTATATCTCAATTTATCTTTAAATAACAAAATCTATAGGCACCAAACAATATATTTTTGCTTTTAATACAAATTATACGAAAAGAGCTAAACAACCTACAGAAAAAGGATACCCCTTTTTGGGATATCCTTTGAATACTGCTTCAGTTTTTTTCTTAAAGTGTCGCTTGACCAGGCTTCCAGTTAGCTGGACACATACCGCCTGTTTGTAGCGCCTGAAGGACACGAGACGTTTCTTCCACGCTACGACCGATGTCGTTATGGTTAACAACGGAATATTTCAATTCTCCTTCAGGGTCAATGATGAATAGACCGCGAAGAGCTACACCTTCTTCTTCAATTAGGACGCCGTACTTTCGAGCAATTTCATGATTCGTATCAGCAGCGAGAGGATAAGTTAGGTCACCCAAACCATTATCGTCCCGCGGAGTGTTAATCCATGCTAAGTGTGTGTGAATCGTATCCGTTGACGCACCAATCACTTCAGCATCAAGATCTTCGAATATATCAAATTCATCACTCATTGCTGTAATTTCCGTTGGACAAACAAAGGTGAAATCCATTGGATAAAAGAATAAAATCGTCCATTTGTCGTTTTTCATGTTCTCTTCAAGACTGACCTTACCAAATTCTTTGTTCGGCATAACAGCCTCCATTTCAAATCGAGGCGCTTGTTTGCCTACCATGCGTTCTGGCATGAAAAATCCCTCCTATTATAGTTTCCCGTAAGTCTTATGTATCGGGTTTTTTCATCACGCTAGCCATTATAGTATAATCCTGATACTTGGTCAATTTGTATTGGAGATCGAAAAACCTTGCTAGATTTTCGAATGATACTTTATAGACTAGCGCCTGAGCCCTATGATTTTATTGGTATTATCATTATTGGTATAATAGAGAAAAACTATACGTAATAAGGAGTATTCTCATGGATATGAACAACTTTATCAGCGCGCCATTTTGGACAGAATTACTTGTCAAATTCGGTGCCAATATCATCGAATTCATCGCTGTTGTCATTATTTACTTTGTATTAAAAAGGGTCGGTTCAAAAATTATCGCCCGTTCTTTTGACCGTTACAAACAGCGAAGGGACGTCTCCTCAAATCGCATCTACACATTAGAAAAATTAACAGCCAGTGCCTATACATACGTCCTCTTTTTCATATTTCTTGTTCTCGCTTTTAATGCGTTTGGACTTCCTACAGCGAGCCTAATTGCCGGGGCTAGTGTTATTGGCCTAGCTGTCGGTTTCGGTGCTCAAGGATTAGTCAGTGATGTCGTGACAGGGTTCTTTATTTTATTAGAAAAGCAAATAGATGTCGGCGATTATGTCACAACGGCAGGTTTTGGCGGCATTGTCGAAGAAGTCGGCTTACGCACTACTAAAATCCGGAGTTTTGACGGAACATTAAATTATATACCCAACCGGCAAATTGCTACTGTCAGCAACCATACTCGAGGAAATATGCGTGCGCTTGTTGATCTGGGTATAGCCTACGAAGAGAATGTTGACGATGCCATTACTGTCATCCAAGAGGCTTGTAACCAAGCTGCGGAGAATGATGACCGGATTAAGGAAGGGCCTGATGTCGTCGGTGTTCAAGCCTTTGGTTCGTCAGATATCGTCATCCGCGTCATTGCTCAAACAGAAAATATGGAACAATGGGCGGTTGAACGCGATTTGCGCAAAGCCATTAAATGGGCATTGGATACCAATAACATCGAAATTCCCTACCCGCATCAAGTTAATATTGATAAAAATGCCTAAAAAAGCTGCCATTACGGCAGCTTTTTTTATCCTGTAAAGACATCGCCATTAGGAAAGCGGATATTGTCTTTCTTAGGTGTTGCTAATGAGAATGCTAAGGTTAATGGCCCCATTCTGCCAAAGAACATTAACACAATGACAATCACTTTTCCCGCTATCGATAATTCGGGCGTGACGCCCATAGATAACCCGCATGTTCCAACGGCTGAGGCTACTTCAAATAATAATGGGACAAACGGTTGATTTTCCGTAATCGATAAGATAATAAGTGCGATAAAAAATATCGTTAATGAAATGATCACAATAGATATGGCACGCATAATCGCCCCTTGACGAATGGTGCGGCCGAAAGCAACTGTGTTGTCTCTCCCTCTGATAAAAGCAATAACAGCCAATAAAATCGCTAGAAACGTGGTTAATTTAATCCCGCTTGCCGTTGATCCACTTCCAGCGCCAATGAACATGAGCATGGAAGTAATAATGGCTGTTCCATCTGTGACTTCTGATATATCTACAGTATTAAACCCGGCTGATCGCGGGGTCAACCCTTGAAAAATAGATGCTAGAAATTTCTTAAACAGTGATAGGTGCCCTAATGTACCAGGATTCATATATTCTAAGAGAAAGAATAGTAGAACAGCAACGATGTTAATGCCAATGGTCCCGGCAATCATTAATTTGGTATGGAGCGTCAAGTTTTTAAACTCTTTTGTAAACCAAATATCATAGATGACCGTGAAACCAAGTCCACCCGTGACAAACAATACCATAATGATAAGATTCACAACCGGATCACCTACAAAGCGCATTAAACTGTCTGACCATAATGTAAACCCAGCATTATTAAAAGCTGATATCACATGAAAAACACTATAATAAAGCCCTTGTCCCAGACCCATTTTGGGTATCCAATATAATGCCAAGAAGAACATGGCAATCCCTTCTGTAACCAACGTATAGATCAGTAGAATTCTAACGAGCCGCACAACGCCACCCAGTGAATCTTGACTCAATGCTTGTTGGATAAGCATGCGCTGTCTTAGGCCCACTTTCCGTCCCAGAACCATAATAATTAAGACCGCAAACGACATAAAACTTAACCCGCCAACTTGAATCAAACACAAGATGACGACTTGACCAAACAGGGTGAATGTCGCCCCAGTATCGACAACTGTCAATCCTGTAACCATGGTCGCCGAAGTCGAGGTGAACCACGCATCAATAAGACTAATAGATCCATGAGTTGCTACAGGCAAGCATAAAAGTACCGCTCCTATTAAAATAATGAAGGTAAAACCTAGTGCTAAGATTTGCGGTGGACTTAGGCGCTTTGATATGATGTTATTTTTTAGAGTCGGCATCCTCATTTTCAATGTGTTTTTCTCCTTCTTTAGCCGCTGCCTGAATTTCAACCCATTTGATTTGTAAACCTTCTGCCTCTTGCACTTTAAAGGTTAAACCCTGGTATTGAACAACTGTTCCTATTTGAACATCGGGATTTTTGGATAAAATAAAGCCACCAATCGTATCAATCTCCTCATGATAGATGGGCACATTCATTAATTCACTGAGATCAGTCAGTAGTACTTTACCATCCACTTCATAAGTGTCATCTCCAGTCTTGCGAATCATCGGTGCTTCGTCAATATCAAACTCATCACGAATCTCACCAACGATTTCTTCAAGAATGTCCTCAACCGTTACGATACCTGAAGTCCCGCCGTATTCATCAATCAGCACAGCCATATGAACACTTTCCTTCTGCATTTTGATCAATAATTGTTTAATTGGCGTTGTTTCCAGCATGCTAATAATTGGGCGGATGTGCGGACGAAGACTTTGCCGATACGCATCATCCGAATGGAATAACTCTTTAATATTAACCAACCCAATGATATGATCTTTATCATTTTCCGCAACTGGATAACGAGTGAACTTCTCTTTCTTCATGATAGTCATATTATCTTCCATTGAACACTGGCAATAAAGACAATCCACTTCCGTCCTTGGAATCATAATTTCCTTGGCCAACCGGTTATCAAAATCAAAGATCCGGTCAGCATAGCGATATTCCGACTGGTTGATTTCTCCGCTTTGGTAGCTTTCTGATAATAAATGCCTGAGTTCTTCTTCCGTATGTGACTCTTCTTGTTCGCTCATCGGCCGAACGCCAAACAATTTAGCAATCAAATTGGCTGAGCTATTCAATACCCAAATTAAAGGATACATGATTCTATTAAACCATATTAAAGGTAAAGCACACATGATCACAATTTGCTCAGCCTTCTGAATCGCAAATGTCTTGGCGACAAGTTCACCCAGTACAACATGCAAGACCGTTACCAGTAAAAATGCGATAATCGTAGAAATCGTCATTGAAAGTCCATGTGATAACGGTAACTCAAAAAACCACACTTCCATAAGCTGGCCAATAGCGGGTTCACCAAGCCAACCAATGCCTAATGATGTCATCGTAATCCCTAATTGACAAGCTGATAAAAATTCATCGAGTTTTTCTAGCACGCTTTGAGCTGCTGCTGCCTTACGATCACCATTAGCAGCAAGTGTGTCAATTTTCCCTTTTCTTACCTTTACAATAGCAAATTCGGTTGCCACAAAAAAAGCTGTTAAGAAAATCAGTAAAGCAACTATAAATAATTTTAAGGCAATCATTGACCATACTCCCTTAGACTCTCAAAAACCATTATATATAAGAATGTCCGACCTGTCATGCTTCACTTTTAAGTGAAAAAAAGGCAGCAAATAGTAGCTGCCTTAAATGAACTATTGCAATCGACTATCGACCTCTTCACAAACCTGATTGGCATCAAGGCCGCGTGCGTCAATGACTGATCCATCAGTAGTCACGTCTTGCATGCCCATCACATTCACGTCCTGACCAGAAATCACACAACAATCACTGTTCTTAGCGTCCTCCTCATTTTTTAGGGGAGCGACTTGATAACCTTTGCTCTCTAAAGCTTCCTTGATGTCAGTCAAGGATTGTTCAACAGCTATTTTAGCCATTTTCACACCTCCTAGACCTAGGTTACCAAAAAAGGGATTCATCTATTCGCTGGCCAGATCATTTATATAACCACTAACAGCCTTAACAGCCTGTTCCATCGCTGGTTCATGTGGCTTTAATGTCGATGAATGCAACCCTGATGTTGAATCCACACCCAACCAAAACATAAACCCTGGAATATTTTTTAAAAAGTAGCCGAAATCTTCTCCCGTCATAGCGGCATCACATATTTGGACAGGCAAGTCGTTCCGACGACAATACGACAAAAATGATTGGGTGAAGTCAGCATCATTAGTGACTTGATAATAATGGCTGCCGTAATCAATGGATGCCTGGCAATGATAGGCCGCTTCAATCCCTGCCACATGCGCTTCAATTTCCTGTTGAATCACTTTCATACTCTCAGGACTCAGCGCCCGAATCGTGCCTTCAACTCGTGCCTTTTCGGCAATAATATTTTGCTTTGTCCCGCCGTCAATTTTTCCTATGGTGATCACCCCTGAGTTCATAGGATCAACTCTGCGGCTGACAATGGATTGCAGTTGAGTCACAAAAGCACTGGCCGCAACCACCATATCATTAGCAAGATGCGGATAAGCCGCATGGCCGCCTTTCCCGTGAAAATCAATAAAGAGTTCAGACGTATTCGCGAACAATAAACCTTCTTTCAGGGCAAGCGTTCCCGTCGGCAATTCTGGAGCAACATGTAGAGCAAAAATCATATCAGGTAACCAGTCTTGAAACACTGCGCTTTCCTGCATCGGCCGAGCACCACCCGGGCCTTCTTCAGCGGGTTGGAAGATGACGACAACATTGTCACGGAGCGGCTTTTCTAATAGCTGTTCGATCACTCCAAGACCAATAGTGATATGAAAGTCGTGGCCACATGCATGCATCCAGCCATCATGCTGTGAACGAAAATCATATCCCGTTTCCTCTTCGATAGGTAAGCCGTCAATATCCGTTCGATAGCCAATGGTTTGCTGGGGTGCTGTTCCTTCAATTTTAACGAGTACACCTGTTTCCCATGTTTTAATCACTAACCGGTCTTGAGGAAGACGGTCTAAATAATCAAGGATTAACGCCTGGGTTTGATATTCCTTGAAACCGGGTTCAGGAATTTGATGAAAGCTACGGCGAAGATCAACTAAATTGAATAACACTAATGAACCCCCTCTCCTCTAACTGGTCCTTACTGAACCACATGTTCAATTGTCTCTGCAAAGGCTTGGACAAAGGTGTCAATGTCTTCCCGGGTAATCGTTAACGGTGGGAGCAAGCGAATGATCGTTTTCTGCGTAACATCAATTAAGAACCCTTTCTGGAGCATCGTTTCCCTAACTTCGCGTATCGCATCGGCATCTCCATTCAAAACAACACCAAGCATCAGACCTTTTCCACGAACCTCTTCAACAACAGCAGACGTCTGCTGCAAGTGTTCTAAAGCATCCCATAAATAAGTCGCCTGTTCAGCCGCCGTTTGCATAACACCATCATCCGTTAAAACTTCAAGCACGGTATTGCCTAGCGCAGCGGCCATCGGTGAGGGTGCAAACGTTGTACCGTGATCCCCCGTCTGAAACAATCCCGAGAATCGATCGGCAACAATCATTCCCCCTAACGGCAATCCGCCTCCAATCCCTTTAGCAAATAAAATCGCATCCGGATCAATATGATAATGCTGATAAGCAAACAGTTCACCTGTTCGCCCCATGCCTGTTTGAATCTCATCAAGACAAAATAGGACATCGTTTTCTCGACACAGCTGGTAGGCCGTTTCCATAAAAAACTGTGATAAAGGCAAAATCCCAGCAGAACCAAGCACCGGCTCCATAAGTAACGCAGCAGGTTTGTTTTCAAGGGCCGCCTCCAACTGTTCCAGATTCTCTGGTTCAACCTCATATACAGGAATATCTGAATAAGGGAAATCTTGATAGACATGCGGCTGCCTCGTCAATTTTAATGCTCCAAGTGTACGACCGTGAAAACTTTGACGGAGGACGACAATCCCGGATTGACCACTTGTTGCTTCCTTTTCATACTTATGCAGCCATTTGACAAATGCCTCCGTCGCTTCTGTCCCGGAATTAGTAAAAAACACCTTGCCATTATTGGTCGCTTTTGACAACTTTTCGGCTAATCGAATGGCTGGCGGATTATAGTAAACATTAGATATATGTAAAAATTTTTCCGCTTGGTCTTTTAACGTTGCTATAATTTTAGGATGTGAGTGACCTAAAGTATTCACTGCCAAACCTGTAAATAGATCAAGATATTGATGACCTTCCGTGTCATATAAGGAATTGCCCTCGCCACGAGCAATGGCGATGGGCAATTTTTGCTTAGTATAGGTTGGCATGATGAACTCATGGTCCCGTTCTTCCCAGCTCGTCATTGAAGGAACCCCCTTAGATGTTTACTCGTCCTTGAGCTGCCGTAATTCTTGCTTGATTTCCGTTTTACCTTTTGTCTGCTCGTCCATTTGCTTAATGACCTTTGCAGGTGTTCCAGCAACAACGGTATTGGCTGGGACATCTTCTGTTACAACAGCACCAGCTGCGACAACCGCACCTTTTCCGACTGTGACACCTTCCAGAATGACGGCGTTTGCACCAACGACGACATCATCTTCTAAAATAACTGGACTGGCGGAAGGCGGCTCAATAACACCAGCAAGCACAGATCCCGCACCGACATGGCAATTTTTCCCTACTGTTGCGCGTCCACCAAGAACGGCATTCATGTCGATCATCGTGCCTTCACCAACAACAGAACCAATGTTAATTGTCGCGCCCATCATAATGACAGCATTCTTACCGATCTCCACTTGATCACGAATAACGGCACCAGGTTCAATCCGGGCTTGAATCCCTTTTAAATCCAGCAATGGGACACCTGAATGTCTGCGATCATTCTCCACAACGTAATCATCTATGTACTCCGCTTGTTCTTCAAGCAACGATTTAACAACTTTCCATTCACCGAAAATTACGCCAGATTCGTCGTTGACAAAACTTTGAATGTTAGCCCCAAAGTTAACTTTCGATAATTCTCCTTTTATATACACTTTTACAGGTGTCGTTTTTTCACTGTTCTGGATAAAAGAAATAATTTGATTTGCGTCCATCGTTTCCATGCTTTTAGTTCCCCCTATGTATTATGAATGTCCTAATGGTATCGAATTTTTAATTATAAGTCTATGCCTTCACTTCGAACAAGTTCCATGAAAGCCTTTACTTGTTTTAATTCCATTGTTTCATGATGGGTTAACAGCCATGTATCTCTCGTCAAAGGCTTTTGTTTTCTGTCCTCTAGTGGTATCTGAAAGATATGCTGATCTTGGTCCGTTAAACTGATCGAAGGTAAAATTGCATAGCCAATCCCGTTAATAGCCATTTGCTTACATGTCTCAATTTGATCGACAATAATCGTTCTTTCCGGTGGTTTTTGGTAATAATGATGCCACCACTCTTGAATTTCCTGATAATAAGAAGAATCACTCTTAAATTGAATGTAGGGTTTGGTGATATCATCCAATTCTTTAATTGATCGCATGTTAGTATCTACTAAGTTGAGGGCATCACTAAATAAATGGAACGTCTTCCCCCGCCATTTTGGTTTCCCGCGAATAATACCAATATGTGTATCATTTTCGTACATATGCCTCAAAATATCTGAACTCCACCCCGTCATGAGCGAAATCTTAACATGAGGGTAAGTTTCAACGTATTTTTTTAGCAAGCGCGGCAGCCAATATTGACCAATAATCGAAGCAACCGCTAATTTGAGCGTTCCGTAAACCTCGGTCTGGGTTGAAACAATGTTATCTCGTAGTTGGTCCTCCTCTTCCAACATCTTTTTGGCAAAATCAGCAATCTTTTCGCCCTCCGGTGTTAAGATCAGTCCCCGCTTTGAACGAATAAAGATCTCCGTTTCCCAATGAGTTTCAATACTATGCAGCCGTTGACTAAGGGCCGGTTGCGACACAAATAAGCGTTCGGCTGCTCTTCTCATATTTTTCTCATCAGCAAGGACACAAATGATTTCATAATCAGCTCGTTGCATTTTGGTCACCTTTTGTTTCGTTAGTCATTCATATCAATGTCACCTTGTATTTTTCACGATAGACTCACTGTTGAATCCTGATCCCGAAGATAGTGATTCAACAATTTCAAAAGACTGCTTCTAGGTAAAATCCCAATTAACATTTGTTCCTCGTCGACAACACATAGAAATGGGTGATTAATCGCCAATTTGATTGCATCAAGAATATGCTTATCCATATTTAAAATGGGGGGATCTGTATTCATTGCCTTTTCAACAATGTAATCGCTTAACTGTTCAAATTCAATGCGTTCGACACCTAATATAGAATCCAAAATCAAGGTTTTACTGATAATACCTTGTAACTTAAATGCCTCATCTAAAACGGGAATCGCTGAATAGCCCGTCTTTATCAATACCAATAATGCATGTTCCAGTGGATTACCCATTTGTACGTGAGCGACGTGATCCGCAGGAATCATGAGATCTTCAATTTTTTTATTCATGACATCACCCAAGGTAAGTTTACTCATATAACCATCCCCTTTTTAACTCACGATGTCACTTCCAAATACAGTTTACCATATAAAGGGCTAAGGCTGAATCATGCTGTTCCAAAACGCTAACAATGGTAAAAAAGACTTACGAAAACCCGAATAATGTTAAATGAACAATGAAAAACACTTCCCTAAAGTCCTATTCTTAAATGCGAATTCCCTCGAATCGCGACTTTTTTAATCGAATCTATTTAAAACGGGGTTGCTTTGTACGATAATATGGACATCTGGTTGTACCAATAATAGAGGTGAAACAACATATGTTGACAAAAGTCATCGAAAAAAAACGAGACGAACTCATTAAGACCGTGAACCTATATGGTTTAAGCTCTGAGCAAGCATTAGCGACGAGTCGGGAATTAGATGAATTGATTGACCGGTATCAAGATTATAAAAGACATTCCGTACCCTCTGTACCATTGTTATTACAAGACATTGGTTAATATTTATGACGAATCATGTATAGGCTGAAGGACCTATCCGCTCATAGGTCCTTGGCCGTCTAACTTACGTTTTAGTTAACGTATGATGCGCCTACAATGATTAACAGTATGAACAGAACAACGATGATAACGAAACCTCCACCGCCCGTATGACTCATACAATATCTCCTCCTGAAAGCATATTTTTGACGCGAGCCTTCCCGCGCTTACACTCATACACTATTCATGAGAATCGATCCTTGTATAGGCCAAAGCCCAATTCACCTTATATTTTAATCTCAGCTAATTTTATTTTGTTAGGATAAGGCCGATGGCTGCAACCCATATTATACTTGAGGTGATTTATAATGGATGAGACATTAGCTTATTTAAAAGAGTCTTTGTCGAATTGGGCCGATGACAACCCTGCCGCCTATGATTTGTATCAAAAATTACAAGGGTACATGGGAGAAAATGAAGCCCACTTCGCGAGTGATCTGTCTCAAGAGGAAGTTCAATTCTTAAGTGAAATTATGAACAAAGAGATGAGTTATGCGGAACATGCTAATGACGACGTCCGTCTTGCTCAACTAAATGAGGTTAATGAACAACTGTACTAATAAAGTAAAGGTATGGGGGTCAGACGGCTGACTCCCATTTTTTCATACACAGAATGGTTTCGTCATAGTTATAGAGCATCCTTAGACGCCTAAAAAACAACCATGAGTCCAGTCAAAGTCAAAATTCTGTCACCTCCATTTCCGTTGACAATAAGATAGGTCGATTATATAGTTAAACATATGAACTATTAAATGATTAAACAAAAATCCTTGAATAGGAGGGGTGAATTCATGAGGCATGATCCGGAGTTGCTTAAACTCGCTGAATGGTATGAAGATTTATCGTTTAAAGTTCACAAGATGGGCGAAGTTTTAATTAACGATAAGATTAGCGAAACGCTAACACCTGATCAAGGTGCAATACTACGTTACTTGTATAAAAATCAGCCGTGTACTTCTTCTTCCTTGTCTAAAGCGTTTTATGTGAAGAAGAGCGCCATCACTGCTATTATTAATCGCTTATTTAAGAAAGAGCTCATCAAACGGGAGAGAAGCGAGGATGACCGCCGGGTTGTTTACTTACTGCTCACTGATAAAGGTGAACAATTGTACATGGAGACATCACAGCAATCGAGTCATATTGTTGCTTCGCTTATGTCACAGTTTGATGATGAGGAAATTCGCTCATTTATGAACACATATGAAAAATTGGCCAATACTTTGGAGCAGCAAATTGAAAATATGAAAGGTGTCGAGGAATGAAGACCTTACTTAAAGCAAAATGGTTGGTAATCGGTATATGGATCGCCGGTTTAGCCGCACTCATTATATTTCAACCCAATATGTCAAAGTTGGTACGTGAACATGGGCAGCCTGAAGTTCCGGATGGCTATTCATCGAAAATGGCCAGCGATATTTTAAATGAATATAGCGACAATGACAGTTCACAGACAGCCTTAGTTTTTCATACCGATCACGCTATGACAGATCAAGATAAAAACACTGTCAAATCAGCGATCAATACGCTGAAATCAGACAAAGATTCACTGGGGATTGAATCGGTCACATCTTATTTTGATAACCCTGATGCTAAAGATCAGTTTGTTTCTGATAACAAGAAAACGATTCTTGCCAGCTTACAAGTTAATTTAGATGAGCGAACAGCTGCAGAGGCAAAGAAAGCCTTGTATAACGCTCTGGATGATGTTGACATCGACCATTACTATACAGGCGATTGGCTCATCAATGAAGACTATACAGCCAGCATTGAAGATGGGATGCATCAGACTGAATATCTAACCATTATTTTCATCCTTATCGTCCTATTGGTGGTGTTTCGTTCAGTTATCACACCATTGATTCCACTCGTAACGGTTGGTATCACTTATATTGCATCACAATCGATTGTTGCTTGGTTAGTTAAACTGTTTGACTTTCCATTATCAAACTTTACACAAATATTCTTGGTCGCGGTCCTGTTTGGAATTGGTACAGACTACTGTATCCTGCTGCTTAGCCGTTTTAAGGAAGAATTACCAAGGCATGAGTCGATCACTGATGCTATTGCACAAACATACAAGAGTGGCGGTCGAACCGTATTTTTTAGTGGCCTCGCCGTACTGGTTGGTTTCTCAACCATCGGTCTTTCTAAATTTAGTACGTATCAATCGTCAGTAGGAGTCGCTATCGGGATTATCATATTGATCATTGCTTTGGTCACTATCGTACCGATTCTCATGCTGCTACTTGGACGAAAAATGTTTTGGCCGTCCAAGAAAGCAATGGAGCATAATGAAAGCCGTCTTTGGGGAGCTGCCGGCCGGTTCTCCCTTAAACGCCCGCTGCTTTCACTTTTAATTGTTGCCGCCGTAACGGTTCCGTTTATCATAACAGATGATGGCTTGAAATCTTTTAACACACTTGAAGAAATCGGAAATGAATACAAGTCAGTCCAAGGATTTAACATTCTTTCTGACAATTTTGGTGCTGGTGAAGCGATGCCGACTCAAGTCGTGATTGAAAACGACGAAAAAATGGATCAACGCGCCTACTTACAAACGATTGAAGGCATCACTCGTGAGCTGAAAACGATCAATCACGTTGATACGGTTCGCAGTGTCACCCAACCAAAGGGCGAGCCTATAGAGGATTTTCTCGTCCCTAACCAAGCCCAGACGCTGGATGAAGGTATTGCAGACGCCAATGATGGGATTGATAAAATCGCAGATGGTTTAAAGCAAGCACAAAATCAATTGAATGATTCGAAACCAAAACTCAAAAAAGCGGTCAATGGTTTTGATCCATTGATCTCCGGAACCAGTGACTTACAATCTGGCGTTAAGAAATTAAAAACCAATCTAGTTAAAATTCAAAACGGCCTAGAAGACGGTGCTCAGCAGATCGATATCAATAAACTCAAGCAAGCTAAACAAAGTGCTCAACAGTTGGCTGATAAGAGCCAAAAGTTATTGAATAACTATCAAAAGATCGGCGATGGCATCGGTACATTACAAAAGAAATATACCGATATCCAATCTCAGACATCAAAATTATCTAAAGGATTGTCCGGGATACAGAAGAGACTGAAAAAATTAGGTAACGATCACCCTGATATTAAGGACGATACAAATTACCAAAAAATTGTAGGCACGACCGGAACATTATTAAGTAGTACTCAAGATTTATCAGATGGTTTGGGTCAATTGAATAAACAGTTAGGTTCTGTAGCTTCAAATATCAAAAAAGCCAACAATGGATTAAGCAAAATTGTTGATGGTCAGAAACAATTCGCGTCACAAATGCAACAAACCGTTGACGGTTTAAGCCAACTGCAAACCGCGATGACGAAACTGGCGAATGGGCAGCAGCAAATCATCAACAATGTCCCTAGCATCCAAAATGGCTTGAGTGATATTAAGAATGGACAAAAACAGTTACAGAATGGCTTCTCACCCATTGTTTCACAGCTTGATCAAATGGCCAGTGGCCTTGGCGACAGCGTCAATGGATTAAACAAGGTTTCAAATGGTTTAGGGGATGCTCGAGGATTTTTAGATGAGTTGTCACAAAACAACAGTTCACTCGCTGGCTTCTACATTCCCGACGAGGCTTTAGAAGGCGATGACTTCGTCCAATCCCTTGATCAATATATGTCCGATAATCGGAAAATGACGACGATCAGCGTGTTATTTGATGTGAGTCCGTATTCGACAACAGCCATTGATCAAATTGATGACATCAAATCAGCTGTCGACCGGGCAACGGATGATACTAAATTGGAGAACGCCCATGTCGGTGTCGGTGGAGCTACAAGTAATTTTGCCGACCTCCGAAATATCTCTGATGAGGATTATTCACGCACGGTCATGCTTATGTTGATCGGCATTGGGATTATTCTCATCGGCCTCTTAAGATCATTGATTATGCCGATCTATATTTTAGGTTCACTTTTACTCACCTATTACACAGCCATGGGTGTGACGGAACTTATTTTTGTTAACCTGTTAGATTATACCGGCATCAACTGGGCGGTACCGTTCTTCGGTTTTGTCATGCTGATTGCCCTAGGTGTTGATTACAGTATTTTCTTAATGGACCGGTTTAACGAATATAAAGATATTGACGTGAAAACGGCCATAATAGAAGCGATGAAACATATGGGTACGGTCATTATGTCCGCTGCCGTAATTCTTGGCGGTACCTTTGCAGCTATGATGCCATCAGGTGTCGTTGTACTCATGGAAATCGCGACGATCATCATTACCGGATTAATTTTGTATAACATTTTCATCCTCCCACTGTTCATTCCGGTGATGGTTAAAATCTTTGGTAAAGCCAATTGGTGGCCGTTCAAGCGCAATGATGATTAAAGAATAAGTCTTCCTAGAACGGACGTTTCATTAAGCGTCCGTTCTTTTTGCTTGATTCGCGAACGACTCAACGACTTTCAGGATATGATGAACCTCATAACTTTTCTATTTTCATGAGTTAACCCGCCTCCTGTGGAGTGCGGGTTTGTTACTTTGTGATTCTCATAATAACGCGTGTCATGCTTTCCCCTATACAACTTGTTCGGGATTTTGTCCTGAGAACAATCGTGATACTACATGTTTCATCGTATGCTTCGCTTGTTGACCTTCAATAATGACCAATAACCGTCGATGTCTAGATGTCAATATAAAAGCTAAGAGTTCAGTGACTCTGGTTATTTTTTTTGTTTTACCATCTTTGTATAAGTATATGTCATTATTGGCATCACAGCAGGTATGATAGAGTTCTAGGACATTTTGTAACGCCATTTGACTAGGATCGAGTTTGAAAGAGACAATATTTTTCATGGTGCATCCCCTTTATTTAGTGTGTGATGTCTACACCATTATTTTCCCACATAACCATTGATTGCTGAACCGGGTTATTTTGTCGATTCACCACTAATTTTCACCAACCAACGCAAATAATCATTACGGATGCACTATTTAAAAATGAGAAATAATTGTCACAAGTCACCTTTCTTTTTCTATTTACGCGGTAATGAAATTGCGTTATAATTCGAATATTGCTCTAAAAAGTCAGAAAAGTATAAAGTTGATAGTCGCTAAGCTTAGCATAGACAACATGATACGGCTTCGGAGGTGGCAGCATGAAACAAACAAACTTCAACACACTCAAACTAGGGCTCATGATGTTAGCTTTATTTTTGGGAGCAGGAAACCTGATTTTCCCACCCAAGCTCGGACTAACTTCAGGTGAGCACCTTTGGCCAGCCATTATTGGTTTCTTAATAACAGGTGTCGGACTTCCTCTGTTAGGTGTAACAGCGGTTGCGGTAACTGGGAATAGTCTTCGAGACCTTGCGGGAAGGGCTCACCCAATATTTGGGATTATGTTTACGGTTGTTATTTATTTAGCTATCGGTCCTCTATTCGGCATTCCACGGACCGGTTCAGTAGCTTATGAAATCGGGATTGCCCCTTTTGCACAAGACTTTATACCAAATACGGACGCGCTTCTCATTTTTTCAATCATCTTTTTTGGGCTTACTTTATGGCTATCTTTAAAGCCAGGAAAAATGGTCGACCGTTTTGGTAAAATCATAACGCCGATACTGGTAATTGTCATTGCTACGATTGTTATTGTTGGCTTTCTACAAATTAATGGTCAGACTGGACAAGCCGCAGCCCCTTATGATAGTGAACCATTTTATGGTGGATTTATTCAGGGATATTTAACACTTGATGCCATCGCCGCCTTAGTTTTTGGCATCGTGATTACCAGCACCATTAAAAGTCAAGGTACTACTGATCATAAGACGGTAACCAAAGTGACTTTAAAAGCAGGTATGATTGCTGTAACAGGTCTTGGACTCATTTACCTTTCCTTAGCCTACCTTGGCGCAAACACGGTTAACCAGTTAGGTGCTGGCGCTAGTGGCGGTGATATTCTCACTTTTATTGCCAATACAACATTAGGTCAAATAGGTCAAATTTTACTTGGTATCGCGATTGGTTTAGCTTGCTTAACGACTGCTGTCGGCTTAGTCACATCTTGCAGCAGTTTCCTGCAGCAATTGTTGCCGAAACTGCCTTATCCAGTGATCGCCACCCTTTTATCTCTATTTAGTGGATTAATGGCTAACCTTGGTCTGACGCAATTGATTGCGGTTATGACACCGATTTTATTAGCAATTTATCCGATGGCGATCACCTTGATGATTCTATGCTTTACACACAGGCTATTTTCCGGTTTTCACGAAGTCTATGCGGGAGCTCTCATTGGTACCGGAATCATCAGTATTCTAGACGCATTAAGCGGCTACGGTATTTCTTTAGGCGTTCTGCAAGACGCGTTAGCGCTTCTCCCCCTTTATGAACAAAGCATGGGCTGGATCGTACCTGCCTTCATTTTCGGACTAGTCGGATGGATTATCGGTTACGTACGAAAGGACGCACAAGACATGCAGCATGAGTATTCATAATCTTAAAAGACCGCTGTATAAGCGGTCTTTTATAGTGATAAAGCTTAGATTACACAACCAAATTTATTTCATGATATACTAGCTATGTGAATAAGACAGCTAAGGAGGCAAACCTATGTCAAAACAACAAATCGGCGTTATTGGACTTGCTGTGATGGGTCGTAATCTTGCACTCAATATAGAAAGCCGCGGCTATTCTGTTGCCGTATATAATCGATCGTCCGAGAAGACCGAAACCATGCTTGAAGAGGCCCAAGGCAAGCAAGTGGTCGGTACATATTCAATTAAAGAGCTTGTTGATTCTTTGGAAAAACCAAGAAAAATATTGTTGATGGTTAAAGCCGGAAAGGCCACTGATGCGACCATTGAGCAACTGCTCCCCCACCTTGATCAAGGGGATATCCTAATTGATGGCGGGAATACTTATTTTGAAAATACGCGTCGTCGTAATCAAGATTTGGCTGAAAAGGGCATTCACTTCATCGGCACCGGGGTCTCCGGCGGTGAAGAAGGTGCGCTGAATGGCCCGTCCATTATGCCTGGGGGCCAAAAAGAAGCGTTTGACAAAGTTGAACCCATCCTTAAAGACATCGCCGCTAAAGTCGACGGTGAGCCCTGTACGACTTATATTGGTCCCGATGGTGCTGGACACTACGTTAAAATGGTGCATAATGGCATTGAATACGGCGATATGCAGCTCATTTCAGAAGCCTATTATGTATTAAAACATGTGCTGGGGCTCTCAACTGAAGAAATGGCACAAGTTTTTTCCGATTGGAATCAAGGTGAGCTTGACAGTTATTTAATCGAGATCACCGCTGATATTTTCACCAAATATGATGATAAAACCGGACAACCAATGGTCGACGTGATTCTTGATACAGCTGGACAAAAAGGCACAGGTAAATGGACAAGCCAGGATGCTCTTGGTCTAGGTGTGCCCCTTCCGATTATCACAGAATCCGTCTTTTCCCGATTCATTTCCGCTTTAAAAGAAGAACGAACAGCAGCCAGCAAAGTCTTAAGCGGACCGGATGTTGAACCATTCAACGGTGATAAAGATGACTTAATTGAAGCCGTGCGCAAAGCCTTGTATATGAGTAAAATTGTTTCATATGCCCAAGGGTTTGCCCAAATGAAGGCTGCTTCAGAAGAATATGACTGGAACCTTGAATACGGCAATATTGCGATGATCTTCCGCGGCGGCTGTATTATCCGTGCCGGATTCCTACAAAAAATTAAGGAAGCCTATGATCGCGATCCGAACTTGAACAACTTGCTTTTGGATGATTACTTTAAATCCATTGTTGAAAGTTATCAAGGGGCTTTGCGCAAAGTCAACGCTGTCGCCATGGAACGTGGCATCCCCGTTCCCGGCTTCTCTAGCGCCCTAGCTTATTATGACAGCTATCGTTCTGAGCGGCTGCCTGCTAACCTATTGCAAGCGCAACGTGACTACTTCGGTGCGCACACTTATCAACGCGTCGATCAAGAAGGCACATTCCACACGGATTGGATTAACAAATAATAATAAAATGTTCATTACCCCGCTTTCGAGCGGGGTTTTTTTGTTTACTTACACTTTGTAGAGACGAATGAAAAAGTAAATGCTTCATAAGATGGTATTCCTTTCTGTAAATTGAGCGCTCCCTCCTGAAATTGAGCACTCTTTTTTTAGGTTGATTTCCACGACAGGATGCTCGCTTTCCTCGGCGCTCTGCGCCTGTGGGGTCTCACCTGTCCCGCTCCTCCCGCAGGACTCTAGTAAGACATCTTGAGTAAGCGGCGCTGAGGAACACACTAAGTCTAAGTGTTCCGAATCTCGACACACCTGCCGCTCCAATCAACGATTTTCGACCTTTAGCTTTCATAAGTCCTATTTAAACAGCAACAATCTTTTAGAAAAGAGCCTTTTTTTCAATCCATTGACACCAATCATGTACGCGTGTATTATTTATCTAGAACACTATTACAGTCAAACAAATTAAATTTGGAGGTGATTGAATGCAAGCGTTTTGGGGGCAATTGAAGAAAGATTTTTATTTGGGACGGTCTATGATCATCATAACGATCATCGGCTTAATCGTTCTTTTCATGGTGGGACAGTTTCTTGAACTTTATTTTAATATAGAGCGCTTAGTGACAGGGCTATGGGCCATGATAATCGCTCCCCATATTTTTTATCTATGGGCTTATATGGCCGTCAGTTTAAATGTTGAAACGAACAAGTTTCACTTATGGCTGCATACGCCTTTATCCGGATTCCAATTACTTATTTCAAAATTCATCAACGGGCTAGTCGCAATGGTGATTTCTTTCGCTATTGCATGTAGTGTGTTTTTATGGATGTCATTCCAGGAATTGAATCAGGCCATATTGCTTCAATATGGTTTTATCTTGGCCGTCCATCTTTTCTTGTTTGCCATCTATATCGCTATTTGGTTCATTTTTTATTGGACCATTTTTCAGTATTTTAAAAAGAAGATCGGGTCGTTCGCATGGCTCATCATCATTGGTTTATTTATCGCCATATCCTGGGGCATGGGCAAACTCAGATCAAGCGCGCTCTATGATACGTTAACAACTTGGGGATCCATGACATCTCAGAAAGCAATGGAAAATTTAGTAGATAGTAACATCGGAGCTCTATCCTTTCAAGTCCAGCCAAATGGTGAATTAACGGTTTATGCCGGCTTCTACATTTTTTATCTTATCCTTTGTGTCATACTCATCTGGTTCTCTAGTTGGCTGCTCGATAAGAAGATTGAGGTGTAGGTATGACCAACGATTTCAATCCATCAAGACCGATTTACCTACAAATTGCTGACCGCATCATCCGGCAAATTCTAAGGCGTGAACTGAATCCCGGGGATAAACTGCCCTCCGTTCGGGATATGGCCGTTGAATCAGGGGTCAATCCTAATACCGTTCAACGAACCTACCGTGAATTAGAAGTCATGCGTGCCGTTGAATTCAAACGCGGTCAAGGAACCTTTGTGACTGAGGATCACACAGCATTAAGTGACCTTCGCAAGCAACTAAAACACGAAGAAATATCAACCTTTATTCAGCACATGACAGAGATGGGTTATACCGAACAAGAGACGATTGAAGGCGTTCGCGACTATTTGCAAACGAAAGGAGAGTCCCAAGATGATTGAATTTGACCATGTGACAAAAAAATATCTGTCGTCATTAGCATTAGACGACATTTCATTTCAATTGAAACCAGGTAAAATTACCGGTCTCGTTGGTGCGAACGGCAGTGGCAAATCCACGACATTAAAACTGATTGCCGGCCTTATCCATCCAACAAAAGGTGATATTACGATTGACGGCGAACCTGCCCACCGGCGTTTAGCAACAAAAGTAGCCTATTTATCCGAACTTGACGCCACTTACGACTTTTTCACCATTAGAAATATGTTACAATATTACAGTCAGCTTTTTCCCGACTTTGATTGGGATAAAGCGCAAGCCATCCTTGATTTTATGGATTTATCTAATGAAAGAAAAATTAAACATCTCTCAAAAGGAAACCGTGGGCGCCTCAAAATCGTTTTAACCTTAGCACGGGACGTTCCAATCATACTCATGGATGAACCCTTGTCCGGTTTGGATCCTATGGTTCGTGACGCCATCGTTAAGGGA
This sequence comes from Tuberibacillus sp. Marseille-P3662, assembly GCF_900178005.1. Taxonomy (NCBI): domain Bacteria; kingdom Bacillati; phylum Bacillota; class Bacilli; order Caryophanales; family Sporolactobacillaceae; genus Tuberibacillus; species Tuberibacillus sp. Marseille-P3662. Next base: position 1,411,956 of record NZ_FXBS01000006.1, read on the forward strand.
CTCATTTCGTTCATTGACTTGGACAAACAACTTGTTTTGATCACAACTCACGAAATTAGGGAGATTGAAGCTCTTTTAGATGAAGTGATGGTTGTCAAAGATGGCCAGCTGCTCGGCAGACAAGATGTTGAGACTTTAAGAGTCGAAAAAAATATGAGTATCGTTGATTGGATGAAACACGTCTATCAATAAATTTTTTACTTACAATGGAGGGACAATCAATGGCTGAACCCGTTATTCAACTCGAGAATGTCAAGAAAAATATCGGCGGAAAGACGATTATCCATGGTCTGAGTTTCGATATTTATCCAGGCGAAGTCTTTGGCTTCTTAGGACCGAACGGCGCCGGTAAAACAACGACGATCCGGATGATGGTCGGATTGATGAAACTTACCGAAGGCGACGTCATTATAAAAGGAAAAAGTATTAAAACAAACTTTCAAGATGCCATCAGTCAAGTCGGTGGAATTGTTGAGAACCCAGAAATGTACAAATTCCTAAGCGGATGGAAAAATCTTGTTCATTACGCCCGAATGGTTCCTGGGGTCACCAAAGAGCGGATGAAGGAAGTCGTTCAATTGGTGGGATTGGAAAAACGTATTAATGAAAAAGTTGGGAAGTACTCGTTAGGTATGCGCCAACGGTTGGGTCTTGCGCAGGCGTTATTACATAAACCTTCCGTATTAATTTTGGATGAACCGACCAATGGTCTGGATCCTGCCGGGATTCGTGAAATTCGTAACTATATTCGCCGCTTAGCTCAAGAAGAAGGATTGTCAGTGATTGTTTCCAGTCACTTGCTTTCGGAAATGGAATTGATGTGTGACCGGATTGGCATTCTCCAAAATGGAAAATTGATCGGTGTTCAAGCAATGAATGATTTCGTTAATGACGAAACAACCGTCCAAGTCCGTTTATCGCTGGAGCCCGATGAACAAGCCAAAACGATTTTGGAACAGGAACTTGACTTAACAGTTCAAGTTGAAGATGACGCCTTTACCATCCATACAGAACGGGAGCGCATTCCAGATATCGTGAAACAACTTGTCGATAATGATATTAAGGTGTTTGGCGTTAACGTGACATCAGGAACATTAGAAGATCGATTCTTGGAAGTGACTGGAGGGGAAGGCATTGAGTAGCTTTATCAATCTTGTAAAAAATGAAAACATGAAATTAATGTTGAAACGTTCGACCCAAATTATGACCGCTCTTTTGATTGTCTTTATTATCGGCGCGGCATTGCTGATCAAATTCACAAGCGACAGCCCTGACGCAAATGACAATGACCAATGGAAGCAGGAATTAAAAGAACAAAATCAAACCTATCAACAATCAATGGAAAAAAACGATAATGTTGATTATAAACAACAAATCGCATTAAATGAATACCGAATTGAACATGATTTAGAACCGGAAGGCAATAATGTCTGGTCATTTGTTAAAGATATGGTTGGATTGACGATGATCATAAGTCTGTTCACCATTATTGCCGCTGCGGGCAGTGTCGCCAATGAATTCAGTTGGGGAACGATTAAACTGTTACTGATCCGGCCGGTTTCCCGGGCCAAAATTCTGCTGTCCAAATACGTATCCAGTCTACTGTACGCCGTCGTTCTTATTTTGATCCTTTTCGTTGTATCGTTCATTATCGGTGGTCTATTTTTCGGGTTCGAAGGTTTAACCCATCCCGAATTGATTTACCAAGACGGTCAAGTTGACAGCGTCAATATGATCGGCTACATTTTTGCCCAATATGGCTTCAAAGTCATAAACTTAATCATGATGACCACTTTTGCGTTTATGATTTCTTCGATTTTCCGCAACAGTGCCTTAGCCATTGGTCTAGCCGTGTTCTTAATGTTGGCAGGAAACATGATTATGAACTTTTTGATGGCCTTTGGCTTTGACTGGGCCAAATACGTGCTGTTTGCCAACACAGATTTGAGTAGATACTATTCAGGATCTCCGATGTTTGATGGCATGACCTTAACATTTTCAATCGTCGTATTAGTTGTTTACTATATCATCTTCGTCGCACTCTCTTGGTGGGCCTTTACCAAACGCGACGTTGCAGCTTAAGAAAGATAAGCACGCTGAATGATCAGCGTGCTCTTTTTAATGGAAAATAGATAGTTCTGAATTTCACTTCCCCTCTACCATTCATCAGTGATTTTGGTATAATAGGCTAAATAGTGAAAGTTATATAGAAAGGAGTATTGACATTTGGAAAAGTTATCGTCGTATCGATTAGGTACTTATCTTAAATTTATTATTCCATCCATCATCGGCGTCTTTTTATTCATGATCCCCGTTCAATATACAGACCCAAGCACGGGGGAAGATGCCACTACCATTCCAATAGCCTATTTGGCTGATTTGCTTAAGGGTGAAATTGTTCAATCGATTCCTTACATTGTCACGGTCATCATTACAATTACAGCCCTTATGACATTACTGACTAAATTAGTCCACCCGAGAGGCATCATAGAGCGGCCATTTTTAAACGCTCTTTTTAACGCTAATTGGTTTTGGACAGCGGTTCGAATCTTAGGCTGTATCTTTGCGATTATGGTTGCCTTTAATATCGGCCCTGAAGCAGTCACATCTATGGCGACCGGCGGCCTCCTTTTAGATGCTCAAGAAGGCTTGCTTTCGGTGCTTTTTGTCGTCTTTTTATTTGCTGGACTGTTCTTGCCATTATTACTTGATTTCGGGTTATTAGATTTGTTTGGTACACTGATGACTAAAATTATGCGACCTTTATTTACCTTACCAGGGCGCTCAGCAATTGATTGTCTGGCTTCATGGCTTGGTGACGGAACCATCGGGGTTTTGTTAACCAATAAACAGTATGATGACGGGTATTACACGAAACGTGAAGCCGCCGTTATCGGTACTACATTCTCTGTGGTGTCCATTACTTTCAGCATCGTCGTCTTAGAAACAATGGATTTAACATCTTATATGCTGCCTTACTATTTAACAATTGTTGTGGCCGGTGTTGTCGCTGCCTTAATCATGCCCCGGATTCCACCATTGTCACGTAAAGATAATTCATATAGTGAACAGCAGGATCAGTCATCTATGAGTGAAGAGATTCCTGAGGGGCAATCGGTATTTAAATTTGGTTTACTCAAGGCCGCGAAACAGTCCAGCCAAACGCGATTGACCGATGTTGCCAAAAGCGGTGTTCAAAACGTGATTGATATGTGGTTCGCCGTGATGCCGATTGTGATGGCGATTGGTACAGGCGCACTCATCATTGCCGAAGAAACACCCATATTTGATTGGCTCGGCCTGCCATTTATTCCGCTTCTAGAATTGATGCAAATTCCTGAAGCGGCAGAAGCGAGTAAAACAATTCTCGTCGGCTTTACAGATATGTTCACCCCTGCTCTAATCGGGGCTAATATTGAAAGTGAACTGACTCGATTTGTGATTGCTTGTTTGTCAGTGACGCAGCTCATTTATATGTCGGAAGTTGGCGGTCTTCTGCTCGGTTCCAAATTGCCGATCAAATTCAGAGACCTTGTTATTATATTTCTTGAGCGAACGGTCATTACATTGCCGATCATCGTGATCATGGCCCATATTATTTTCTAAGGTGCTTTTCTAAAAGATTGTTGTTTTTTTAATTAGGATTAATGGAAGCTAGAGGTCGAAATCAATACTTAAAGAACGTTCTTTATACTTTCTTTAAGCGCAAAAAGAGTGCCCAATTAAATTGGGCACTCTTTTACTATGTTCATTATTTAATGTGAATAATATCTTTTTCAAGCTCACCCACATAACCTTGCTTGTCTAATGATAGTTGTTCTTGTTCACCTAAGTTCGTCATGATCACGGGCGTAATGGTCGATGGCGCGTTCTGTTCAAGATAGCTCCAATCCACTTCAAGCAGCACATCGCCGGCTTTAACTTCGGCACCCTCTTTGACCTTTTCAGTAAACCCTTCACCGTTCAGTTGAACCGTATCAAGGCCGACGTGGATGAGAATTTCGCGGCCGTTCGCCGTTTGCAAACCAATCGCATGCTTCGTCGGGAACACATTAACGACTTGTGCATCGACGGGCGCCACAATTGATCCTCCCTCAGGTTTGACTGCAAAGCCGTCCCCCATCATCTTCTGTGAGAAAACTTGGTCTGGGACTTCAGATAACGGTATAATCGTTCCTTTAACCGGTGCAGCAAGGTTGTCCAATGTTGAATCAGCTTCCACCGTCGCAGCAGCTTCGTGATCATTAGAAGGTGTCTGCGGTGCTTCAGACGGTGTCTTCCCAGCCATAATTTCTTGAATTTGCCCCTTTAAGGTCTCGGATTTTGGACCGAAAATCGCCTGAACATTGTTACCCACTTCAAGAACGCCAGAAGCTCCAAGATTCTTTAGCTCATCCTTACTGACTTCACCTTTGTCAGCCACACTGACACGCAGACGTGTAATACAAGCATCCAGATGTGTAATATTGTCTGAACCACCTAAACCAGCGAGCACTTTTCTCGGAAGTTCAGCACCTTCGACAGTGGTGTGTTCACCACTCTCGTCCTCATCATCTTCGCGTCCCGGGGTTTTGAGATTAAACTTGCGGATCGCAAACCGGAAACCAAAGTAATAAACAACAGCTAAAGCAAGTCCCACCGGAATCACGAGCCACCAATCTGTCTGGTTAGGCAATACCCCGAATAGAAGATAGTCAATCAATCCACCGGAGAACGTCATCCCAATTTTAACACCTAGAATATGCATCACCATAAATGATAATCCTGCAAAAATACAGTGAATCGCGAACAATAATGGAGCTACAAACAAAAAGGCAAATTCAATGGGTTCTGTAATTCCTGTTAAGAATGCCGTTAACGCACCTGAACCCATAATACCAGCAACATAAACTTTATGCTGTGGCTTTGCTTCGTGATACATCGCCAATGCTGCTGCCGGAAGACCGAACATCATAAACGGAAACTTGCCTGTCATAAATGTTCCAGCTGTTAATGGCACATTGTCTTTAATTTGTTTCATAAAAATCGCTTGGTCACCATGAACCACTTCCCCACTTTTGGAAACATAGGTTCCAAATTCAAACCAAAATGGCGAGTAGAAAATGTGGTGTAGACCAAATGGAATTAATGAACGTTCAATTACGCCGAAAATAAAGGCTGCCAATGTACGGTTTTGATCAAGCATAAAATGCGAGAAAGCATTCAGCCCACCCTGAATAGGTGGCCAAATGACGATCATAAGACCAGCTACAATAAAAGCTGAGAAGGCCGTCACAATCGGCACAAACCGTTTACCTTGGAAAAATCCTAGATATTGCGGCAACTCAATATTATGAAATCGATTGTAGAGCACCGCTGCAAGCACACCGATAATAATTCCGCCGAATACACCTGTTTGCACGGTAGGAATTCCTAACACTTCAGTAAATGCTTTTGAGCCTTCAATATCACTGGCTTCAATACCTTTGAATGCACCCATGGCAACGTTAAAGATAAGATAGCCAACTATTGAGGCTAGACCGGCACTGCCTGCTCCATCCGCAAGACCAATGGCCACACCAACCGCAAATAATAAAGCTAAGTTGGAAAAGACAATATCACCAGATGACTCAAGTACTGTTGCCAATAGTTGAACCCAATCCGCTTTCAAAGCGGGAATGACTGCCAAAGTTTGCTCTTCACTTAACGCCGTTCCAATGCCAAGAAGCAGTCCGGCTGCCGGCAGTATCGCGACCGGTAGCATGAGCGAACGACCAATGCGTTGTAATACGCCAAAGAGTTGTTTAAACACAACCGTTGCCTCCTTTTAAATATAACTATTGATTGATGAAAGCAAAATGATACTCACACAAACAAAAAAGGCATGAGTAAAAAGATACCTGGAAGCATACACCTCACCTAATAGTGGATGTGCTCCAAACATCTTTTCACTCATGCCTGATCACGTCAGTAACACGTCAAAAAGTTGTTGGTTACTCGTTTTTGGTTGTAAACCTTTGCAAATGAAGTGTTAAATAGACGGCTTCTGCCTCATCAATGGTCTGATGAAGTTCTTGTTGCATGATTTTAATCATTTTCCATGCTAGATTATAACACAAAGGGTATTGCGCTTTCAATAAATTTTTCATAAGATCTGATTCATGTAACTGCTCTCCCTTTTTTACCCTTTCTAACGTGTATCTGAGATGTCGAATGAATCTTAAATAGTGGGTACTGTTTGTATCTATAGCAATGCCTAGTTCATCTTCAACAATTTGTAAAAGTCGGCTAATTAACTGAGAATAACGGTTCAGTTCTTGAAGATTGGTTTCTGTTAACGCACTATGAATATGTAAGGCGATAAATCCCGTTTCTCCTTCCGGAAGATTCAACCCCAACCGCATTTCAATCATGCTTGTCACATGACGTGCTATTTTATATTCATCGGGATATAAAGCCTTAGTTTCATGGAGAAATGGGTTTGTGATCGGCAGCCCTTGCTGCAAGCGTTTAACAGCAAAAGCAATATGATCGGTCAAAGCAACATGGATATGTTCGTTCAAAGATGAACCTGACATTGTCTCAATATCATCAATAATATCGTGCATCAAAGCAATTAACGGCTCATCAACATTAGCAATAATTTGTTTATATTGCTCTTGTTCATCCGGACTTTCTAAGACAAAGACTTTTTCTATATGGTCAGTGGCAATGGCTTGTCCAGCTTTCTTTCCAAATCCAAGCCCTTTACCAATCAAGACCACTTCATCATCGTCCCCTCTGTCAGCGATCAGCACATTATTATTGAGAATCTTGGTTATTTCATAATGAATTGCCATCTCCTCCGCCCTTCCTTACACAAGCGATTCCAATCACTCATTATCCAAAAAGCACTTCATTCTGTCAATTCAAATGCTGTTATACATGAAAACACTATACATGTCTAAACTAATCCTAATAACAGACCAGAGGTGACAATAAATGTATCCGGAGATGCCCTATTACGGCGAAAAAACAAAGAACAAAAAAGAAACCTTAACCTTCCCACCCCAGAGTCAACCGACATTGCCAGGTCAAGAACAAGAGATGGACCCTAGACCCATTGTCGATAATCCCGAATATCAAGGTAGTCAGAAACTTAAGGGGAAAACGGCTATCATCACAGGGGGTGACAGCGGTATTGGAAAAGCAGCCGCCATTGCATTTGGCAAGGAAGGCGCAAATGTCATGATCGCTTATTTGAACGAACATCAAGATGCCGAGGAAACTCAAAAAATCATCCGTTCACTGGGTGGAGAGTGCCTTTTAGTGCCTGTGGATCTATCAAAGACCAGCGCAGCGCAAAAAGTCGTGCAACAAACTCTTAACGCCTATTCACAAATTGACATTTTAGTGAATAACTGCGCCACCCAATATCCGCAAAAAAGTATCATGGATATTACCGAACAACAGCTTGAATTAACATTTAAAACGAATATTTTCTCATATTTTTTTATGATTCAAGCGGTTCTACCTCACATGAAATCAGGAGCCTCGATTATTAACACAACGTCGATTACTGCCTATAAAGGCAACAAAGAGTTAATTGATTATTCCGCGACCAAAGGGGCGGTTACCACATTAACCCGGTCATTATCCTTATCGCTTGCAGATACAGGGATTCGTGTTAACGGAGTCGCTCCAGGACCGATTTGGACTCCGCTGATTCCAGGATCGTTCACGGAAGACAATGTATCAACTTTTGGAAATAATACACCGATGAAACGCGCTGGTCAACCGTTTGAATTAGCCCCTGCGTACGTCTATCTAGCATCTGATGATTCTGCTTTTATGAACGGACAGGTTTTACACATTAATGGCGGTGACATTGTCAATGGATAAAGAGCAGATAAAAGCCGGTGAGATGCTCACCGGCTTAATCCTTAGCTGAAATCGGATCACTAAAATGTGACGTATCAGCATATAGAGCAATATTCGTTTCCTCTTCATCAATATCAACCACGGACAAACTTGTACCGTGTATGTAAGGACCTTCCCACAATTTTTCTAAAGGACGCTGTTCAAAATAACTCAACAATATTTTTAAAACAACTGAATGGGTAACAATGAGTATATTTTGATCCGTAAAATCTCGTATCAAATGTTTCAAACGCGGTAATACACGTTCACGAACATGGTAGAAATCTTCCCCTTGATCCGTTTTAAATAAATGGGGCTGCTCCCAAAACAGCTGATGCCGCTCAAGATCTAATGCCTCGATCTCATCCTTCGTCTGACCTTCCCACTCGCCAACATCCATTTCAAGAAAATGTTCGTCGCGGTGGATCACTGCATCCCGTTGTCCCTTTATAAGTTCAGCTGTTTGAATCGCTCGCTTGCTTGGTGATGAGATAATCACATCAATCGATTCATCATTCAACTTCCTCGCTAGTTCTTGGGCTTGTTTGTACCCAAGGTCTGTTAATGGTGAGTCGGCCCGACCTTGCATCCGCCCGTTGGCATTCCACTCTGTCTCCCCATGTCGGGTTAAGAGCAAGCGTATCATGAATCAACCCTCCCACGAAATCTACAATGTATCAAAACACTCTCCTACATGATGCTTGTTATCCATGGTGTGAAGAACCGAGATGTGTTGACATTAATATATTCGTTATCATTAAAGCAATTCCTCTTAAATGTCGAAAAGTTTCAAGATAAGAAACGATTAATAGCGGCACTAACTTGTTGGGGACGCTCCTCAGGCAGAAGATGGCCTGTCTCATCAAACGCCTGTAATTGGGCGTTGGGAAGATCCTGCAAGAATCTTTCGCCTGTTTTAAGGGGGACCACTTTATCTTCTTTCCCCCACAAAAGCAGAACAGGCTGCTTGATATCAGAGAGCTGTTTTGCGTTCATATCTCCTTCTCGATGCCGTGCTAATCGTTTTAATGAATGGTAAAAGTCAATCCGCTTCAACGGTTTTAAATAAGCCTCCATCATATCTTGAGTGATGGCTGAACGATTATAAACGACTAATGAAAATTGCTGGGTTACATCATTTTTATTCATATAATAACGCAGAAGATAACTGCTGAACGGTAAGTAAGTGGCCAACTTCAATTTTTTATTGACACGCCCCATATAGCCGGCAACCGACAAACCGATCACTTTTTGAATACGACCGGGACTTTGTCTAGCCGTATTGAGGCAAATTTGTCCCCCCATTGAATGGCCAATAAGCACTGCTCTAGAAATCGTCAATTGATCCATAAATGACAAAATGAGCCGACCGTAATTTTCTAAAGAGTAATGGAATGTTTTCGACTTTTCGCTATCGCCAAATCCAGGTAAATCCAACGCATAAATGGTATATGAATGCGCTAGGTGAGGATATAGAAACCGGAAACTGAACAAAGATGATAAATAACCGTGCACGAAGATAAGAACCGGTTTTGCTTCTTCAGTGGGACAACCATGTACCTCGTAATAAATGATGACACCGTTAACCTCCATGGTCTTACCTGCTTGAGTCAATCACATCAAACCTCCTTATCCACTGAATCTTTATCATATCATAAAGGCCCTCTCAATCCTTATAATCGTATCATCATTACATATCTAATATATCGTTTGAAACCTTTATTCACCCTATGATTAAATGGTGTTCGCGGATAATGATTGATCCGTCGATTGAAGATACTTCACTAATATGGCATACATAATGATTGACGTCTTTATAAAAGAATAAGGTCTGGATAACTTACATGAATGCCATTGGATTAGGACAATCTAACAATAGTGAACGTTAACGGATAAGAATAAGGAAGGTGAGCACATGAAAAAAGGGAAACTGACCACAGTCTTTATTATTTCTGTCATAATGTCTTTTGCTTTTGTATTATGGGGAGCGTTTGCGCCCGACAATCTTAGCAATGTGACAACAACGATTCAGACTTTTTTACAACTAAAATTTGGCTGGTTTTATTTAATTTCCAGCAGTATTTTTCTTATTTTCTCCATATATTTGATTTTCTCACGTTGGGGTAAAATCAGATTAGGAAAAGATGATGATCAACCTGAATACAGTCTTATTAGTTGGTTCGGGATGTTATTCAGTGCCGGCATGGGTATTGGATTGGTGTTCTGGGGGGTTTCTGAACCTCTATCGCACTATGCGGTTCCGCCTTTTGGTGAGCCGAAATCAGAACAAGCCGCTAAACTAGCGCTAAGATACTCTTTCTTCCATTGGGGATTGCATCCATGGGGAATTTACACGGTCATTGCCTTATCACTTGCGTACTTTAAGTTTAGAAAAGGCGTTCCAGGTGTGATCAGTGCAACATTTCAACCCCTTTTAGGCGATAAAATTCATGGTCCTATCGGGAAAATCATTGACATTATCGCCGTCTTTGCAACAATATTCGGTGTCGCAACGTCACTGGGATTGGGTGCCATTCAAATCAGCAGTGGTGTTTCTTATATCAGTGATATTCCAAAAACAACGGGTGTTCAATTCATCATCATATTAATTGTGACTGTTTTGTTCATGTTATCGGCCATTTCCGGTCTTGGCCGAGGGATTAAATGGTTAAGTAACACCAATATTTTGCTCGCTGGCTTGCTTATGGTTTTCCTATTGTTCGCTGGACCGACGAATTTCTTGTTGAACTACTTCACATCAACACTGGGCAGTTATTTGCAAAACTTGCCAAAAATGAGTTTTCGGTTAGCCCCATTTGATGAACAGTCAGGCCAATGGATTCAAGACTGGACGATTTTCTATTGGGCATGGTGGATTGCTTGGTCACCCTTCGTTGGAACGTTCATTGCCCGTGTATCCAGGGGAAGAACCATCCGTGAATTTGTCATTGGTGTCTTGGCCGTCCCCACCATCTTTAGTGCACTATGGTTCGCTGTATTCGGCGGTTCCGGTGTGTATTTGGATAAATTCTTAGGAAACGACGTTTCATCTGTCGTTCAAAAGCAGTATGAAATCGGTCTGTTCGCAGTCTTAGATTACTTCCCAATGTCAACAGTGATGACGCTAATAGCCATTCTTTTGATTAGCTCGTTCTTCATCACTTCAGCTGACTCAGCGACCTTTGTTCTCGGTATGCAGACATCGAATGGTAAGTTAAATCCTTCTCTAGCCATTAAACTTTGCTGGGGGGTCATCCAATCAGCGGCAGCCGCTGTACTCTTGTTCTCAGGGGGACTGAATGCTTTACAAACCGCCTCAATTATTTCGGCATTTCCATTTGCATTTATCTTGCTGTTCATGATCGTTTCCCTAGTCAAAGCGTTAAAAGAAGAACAACCAAAGCAAAGACGCTACTAACTCATCCCCGGCGGATCACACACCCTGTGTGATTCGCTTTTTATTGATCTTACAATAATTTCACCAGTCAAAGAATATTCCTTTCCTTACCGTCAATAATAATATATAGGAGACCAATATTCTTGCCCATAAGAAGCAAATAGCATAACTAAGTTTTAGCCAAGGACTAGATATCATGAGAGCAACCGAATCACTACTTTGGAGTATTGCACTACCGGGGTTTGGGCAGTTACTTAATCGAAAGTACATCAAAGGTATTCTTTTTATTATATTGGAGTTTACCATCAATGTTCAAGCGAACTTCAATGTTATTATTAAGCACAGCTTCCAAGGTGACATTGAACAAGCCATTAATTCCTGTAATTACAGTTGGTTAATGTTTTACCCTTGTGTTTACCTATTTGCTGCTTGGGATGCGTTCCGTGACGCCGGTGGTCGGCAGTCCCCTTATACATTTTTGCCGTTTGTTTTTGCGGCCTATTTTGTCACGGTAGGTCTGATATTTTCCGACCAACCTATTTTCCATATTTTGTTTGGCCCTGTTTGGTTACCTATTTTAGCACTGATTCCTGGTGTTTTAATCGGCTTTATCATTCGGACCATTCTAATAAGGATTCATAATTCCCTTGATTAAAGCAGCGGTCACTATGATCGCTGCTTTTCAGTCATTATTCAGGTAAGTGCCCCAGTTGTTGCAGGACTTGTAGATCGCTCATTTCACACCAGATCTCTTTAATCTTTTTCCTGTTATTAATATGAAGCATAATCATGCCGGTTTCCTTAATTGTTTGACCTTTTCCTTTTATATTTAATAGTCCTCCCCAATAAGCAGCCTTCGCTTGATATCTAACGACAATAATATTACTTTCCTGAATCACATCTTGGATCTCCCAGGAATGATCTTGAAACGTTTGTCGATACCAATCAAGCCAGTTTTTAAACTCATCACGGCCTAGCAATTCTTTTTGGTGACCCTGGCCATGAAACGTGCAGTTAACAGTGAGCATATCGTCAACAGCGTCGTGAGAGCCCCTTGTAAAAATATCGTCAAACCAGCGTTGGGCAATGTGTTTACCCGGTTTCATCGTTTGCATAAAACCCCTCCTGGTCTCTTATTATTGGCAGGTTAGAGGTTAAAAAAACGCCGGATGGTGCTCATCCGGCGTTAGCTAACTCATGAATCAAGCGTACAATCCGGCTTGCCGGTTCTTCAGCATTATCATGGGTCATATTACTGATATATTGCTGGCGGGCTGTATAAAGCTGATCCACCGCCTTAACAAATGTATCGTCGGTTATCGCTTCTTCTTCCATCACTTTTGCATAGCCTAATCTTTCAAACGATCGAGCATTCAAAATTTGGTCACCACGACTAGCCTGACGTGACAGCGGAATGAGTAACATAGGGATTTTTAATGCTAGAAATTCAAAAATCGAATTAGAACCCGCTCTTGATACCACCAGATCGGTCATGGTCAAAACATCAGGCAAGGCCTCATTTAAATACTCAAATTGTATGTAACCCGGTTTATTAATCGTCTCATCGACTTGACCTTTGCCACAAAGGTGGACAATTTGATAATGATTCAAAAGATGATCTAAATTATGGCGGATGGTCTCATTGATCTGCTTAGCCCCAAGACTGCCACCCATGATAAGCAGAACAGGTTTTTGTTTGGTGAAACCGCACAGCTTACGACCTTTGGCTGGATCACCTGCTTTTAACGTTTCACGAACAACAGCTCCAACATATTCCGTTTTCTCCGATTTAATATATTCTTTAGTCTCTGGAAATGTAGTGCAAATTTTGGTCGCAAACGGCATGGCTAGTTTGTTAGCTAACCCGGGTGTCAGATCCGATTCATGAATCATCACCGGAACCCGGTTCAACCAAGCACCAATGACGACAGGAACGGAGACAAAGCCACCTTTTGAGAAAATGATCTCGGGCTGTTCACGACGAATGAGCCGCATCGCTTGAATGACACCACCCATGACTTTAAATGGATCTTTGAAGTTCTGCCAATCAAAATAACGCCTGAGCTTACCCGTCGAAACAGTATCATAAGGGATATCCAGTTGAGATATAAGATCTTTTTCAATGCCGGTCTTGGAACCAATATATCGCGTTTCCCAACCTTCTTCTTGTAAACGGGGAATTAAGGCGAGATTAACACTGACGTGACCTGCAGATCCACCGCCTGTCAACATAATTGTTCGCTTCTTTGTCTTCTTCATGATGGAGGTTTCACCCATTCTTTAAAAAAATCATACATCATTCTGTATGTATTTTACACGACTTACGTTCATAACAGAACACTTCTAAACAAATCCTCTTGTTGAAAACGCTTTCTTTTGCCGTTCATTTATCTTATAGTATATAAAGAAGCCTTTTTGAATGAATTAAAGGAGGAAAAGACATATGGGCCAACATCGACGTTTCGAAACCCAAGTGATTCATCATGGGTATCAACAAGAGAGCGACCAAGGCAGCTTAGTACCACCATTATATCAAACATCGACTTTTGCTTTTGACAGTGCCGAACAAGGTGAACAGCGATTCGCTGGTGAAGCGGAGGGCTATGTTTATTCACGTCTAGGTAATCCTACAGTAAAATTGTTGGAAAAGCGTATGGCAATATTGGAACAAGGTGAAGCAGCACTAGCTTTCGGTTCAGGCATGGCCGCTGTTTCAGCCTTACTTTTTCATCTTACAAAATCTCATGATCACATCCTTTGTTCTGAAGGGGTGTATGGCTGTACATTTGGATTATTACAGTTAATAGAGAAAAAGCATCACATCAGCCATGATTTGATTGCTATGACGGATGAGGATGGGCTTCGAGCGGCGATTCAAGAAAACACTGCGGTTATTTATGTAGAAACGCCGATCAATCCAACGATGACGGTTATTGACTTAGAAATGGTTACCAATGTCGCCAGAGACTACGGGATTCCCGTCGTTGTCGACAATACATTTTGTTCACCTTATTTGCAAAAGCCTTTAACTTTAGGATGTGACTATGTGATTCATAGCGCCACCAAATATATTGGCGGGCACGGAGATGTCGTAGCTGGTATCGTTGCCGGTCCCGAAGAATCATTAAATGACATGGCGATGACAACGCAAAAAGATATCGGAGGTGTGCTTTCCCCTTTTGATGCGTGGCTGTTAATCCGCGGGTTAAAGACACTCCCGATTCGACTGGACCGTCATTGTGATAATGCTAGGCAATTAGCCACCAAACTGAAAGCTCATCCCATGGTGGACCATATTTATTATCCAGGTGATCCGTCTTTTTCACAATATACTGTTGCGGAAAAACAGATGCATGCGCCGGGCGGGATGATTACTTTTACTATTAATGGAACAAAAGAAGATGCTCAGTCATTCCTTAATACATTAAACCTAATAAAAATCGCTGTCAGTCTTGGGGATGCGGAAACCCTTATCCAACATCCGGCAACCATGACCCACGCCGTTGTTCCGAAAGCCGATCGCGCAAAAATGGGCATCAGTGATTCACTTCTCCGTCTATCCGTCGGTCTTGAAGCCTGGGAGGATATCTGGGAAGACCTTGAGCAAGCCCTGAATGTTATTCAAGATCAGACAACACAAAGTGGGCAAGTCAACGGATAGAAATAAGGACTAAAACATGAGCCGCCTTGCATGTTTGGCAAGACGGCTCAATTTAATTATCCTTTTTGTCATCATGGCTGGGCAAACGTCCCGCTTTTTTGGCAGCTTCACGGAGTAAAAATTCAACGTGACTGTTGACACTGCGGAATTCGTCTTTTGCCCATGATTGAAGAATATCATATAGTTGTGGGTCTATGCGTAACGGAAAGTTCTTCTTTTTTGCCATATAAACCCTCTTTTACTGCGCCCTTATTCACGGGAGTGTCATAGTTATTGATAGAGACTGCCTGTATTGACAACGGGTTGCGAGCCGTTTTCAGACACAATAGACACAAGCAGATTGTTAATCATTGTTACGCGTCGTTCATCATCAAGATCAATCACACCATCTGTCTCTAGCCGTTTGATCGCATCTTGGGCCATACCGACAGCTCCATCGACAATTTGCTTCCGGGCGGAAATGATCGCCGATGCTTGCTGTCTTTGCAACATCGCTTGGGCGATTTCCGTCGAATACGCTAAGTGAGTCAAGCGTGTCTCAATCACTTCAACACCTGCAACCTTAAGACGTTCTTGTAACTCTGTTGTCAGTTCATGCGACACTTCTTGAGCATTGCCTCTCAAGGTTAGTTTAACATCTTCAAACGTATCATAGGGATATTTAGTTGCCACATGTCGGATTGCGGTCTCACTCTGAATTTCCACAAATTCTTCATATTGATCAACATCAAATACTGCCTTAGCCGCATCAACCACTTTGAAAACAATAACCGCAGCAATTTCTACCGGATTACCCTCAACATCGTTCACTTTTAGACGCTTACTGTTAAAATTTCTGACCCGCAAAGAAATCGTCCGACGGATTGTAAAGGGGATCGTCATGAAAATCCCCGCTTCACGGATACTTCCCATGTATTTGCCGAGAAAAAGCACCACAACCGATTGATTAGGTTGAACAATTGTGATCCCTGAAACTAAAACAATGGCCACAACGACGAGCAAAATACCTGGTATCACTTGTTCTTGGAGTAAACTATACACCCCGCCTCCGGCCAAAACAACCATCACCAATATTCCGAGAAACCCATTCATCGCCCACGCTTTGCTTTCCTGCATCAACGCTCACCACTTCCCCATTTTTGTTTTTGTGACATCATTATTTCAATATTATATTAATATCACTTTTGTATATTTATGTTAAGTGATTATCATAAAAATATCGCTTTTGTTGAAGGGCATTTTTCCATATAATGTTTTCGATTATGCCTTTGTCTTCTGGATAAGCTAATCGATAAGGAGGGATTTCTTTGTCAAGCAATCGTTCGATCATGCCGAATCAGCAATCTGACAATAATAAATATGAGATTGCCGAGGAAAACAATATTCCGTTGAAGGAAGGTTACAACGGTGATATTACAGCTGAACAGGCAGGTAAAATTGGCGGCGAAATCGGCGGTAACAAAGTCAAAGATCTCATTCGCCAAGCTGAACAGAATTTAAAAAAGTAACCCTCCAACGAAAGGATGCCCCTTAAATTTAAGGGACATCCTTTGTATAGCCTAATAGCGCCTACATCCTGAACTTCCACGTCTTCTTCTTCGACCGGTACTTTTATGACCCGGTGACCTGTGCCCACTTTTTCTGCGGCCAGGGCTTCTGCGACCCGGACTTTTCCGACCTGGGCTTCCTGGGCCTCGTCTTCCTGGACCTGTCCGTCGAGGTCGGCTTCTGCGAACCGGGCTGGCCTTTTTCCGACTTGTTTTCCTACCCCCTGTACATCTTCGCCTTGATGAGCGTTTGGATTCAACTGGATCATTATACAGATAAGAATGATCTTCAACCATTAACAGAATCTCATTCATATCATCTTTGAACATAACAGTATCCCTCCAATATTATATCTAAGAAGAAATGAGGCTTTTACTAAAATTCATTTCTTGGTAAGCATAATATGACAAAAAATACTTTCAGTTTGGACATTCATATAAGCATAAAGGATTTTGTACAAATGACATCTTAAGTCATTTGTCATTAATATATAAACAGTTCCTCTCCAATTAAGCAGAAATATTTCGATTGCTCACTGCCTCCTATGTCCTCCATTCATTTTGGCTATAGTAACTTACCAATGACCAAATAAGTAAAATAACTATTTTTCAAAGATTTAATCAAATTGTCTATACCTCTGTCACACCATGGTACATATACTGCAGTGAAAGCTGTTGAATAGATTTATTAAGGAGGAAACAGAATGAGGAATCACGATTCTATGGAAAAATTATTGGACTATCAAGGGAAAAATGTAAAAGTTAATTTCGGTGGGCCTGAATCTCGAAGTGGAAGGCTACTAATTGTCAAATCTGACTATCTGGCTATTAATACCGAGCGGGATGGCGTATGCTATTACCAATTAAAACATGTTAAAGGGGTATCCATTGATTCAAAAGATCATTCACGAACATCAGGAAGACACAATCATTGTTATGAGGAAAATGACTTTGTTGAAATATTAAGATGTTTCAAGCATAAAAGAATCAAAATTAACCGAGGCGGTCCTGAGAGTATTGAAGGTGTCTTAAATAATATTTTCGACCACCATCTAGAAGTAACAATCAATGATGAGATTATTTTTGTATCCATCTATCATATAAAAAGTGTTAGTCAAATATCCAATTCAAAACATTCAGGGCATCGAAGATCTTCTCACGGAACAGGTCATAGAAAAAGTCATAGAACAGGTCACAAACATTCCTCTGGTTCAAAAGTATATGATGCCATGAAAAAGGCTGATAAAAGCGGGACCAGAAAATATATGTACAATGATCCGTCCGAATCTTCCCATTCAAGTCATTCAAAAGGAAAGAAAAGTTCTAGACGTTCACAGGAGTCAAAGGGCGAGAGACCTCACTGGCATTCAAAACAACGTATGCTTCGTGGAGGATGGATTAAATTATCGTAACCAATGGCCAGTAATCAATCGAAACTTTCACCCAATGCCTCTACTTCAGTTAAGAAATTTCGGCTATTTTATACTTCCACTCGGGGTGAACTAAATGGTTAGGATTATGGGCATGGTCTTATTAGAAATTTATGCAGATGATTAGAATTTTTTTAGACAGGTAACCCCCATGCCCTCAATTATTATGCTCTGGAAACTAGGGACCTTAATTTAAGCAGAGATTAATGACTGACTATAATATGCCTAACTAAAGGAGGAAAAAAACATTGATCATACTTCTCTATTTTTTATTCCCTCTTATAATATTTGCACAAGGATTCCTACTCTATATCTTGATGAAACCTCCCGTTGAAGAAATGAGTTCAACCGATTTAATCAATGATCATCATCAAACAATACAGCCAGTACTCAACAAACATGAGGCGAAGCCTTATGTCTGACTATCTTTTATTATTTGCATTAACTGTATTCTCTTTATCTATTTTTTTTATGATATGGAATCCCTGGAGACTTAGCGAAACAGTTCCAACAGCCATTGGAGCCGGTATTTATTTGCTTTTCGGCATCGTCCCTCTTTATGATGTTTTAGAAATATTTAATATAGTGCGCGGTGCTTCTATTACCATCATCTCTACTATAGCTATGTCTATTGTTTTGGAAAGTATCGGTTTTTTCCATTGGGTCGCTTTTAACATTGTCAAGCGAGCTAAATGTTCGGGAATTAAATTGTTTCTCTATATTAATAGTCTATGTTATTTAATGACACTCTTTTTTAATAATGATGGCAGCATATTAATTACAACACCCATTATTATTAGAACGGTTAATATGCTTAATTTAAAACCACATCAAAAAATCGCCTACCTACTCCCAGGAGCTCTTACTGCCACTGCCGCAAGCGCTCCCATTGCTATTAGTAATATCGCTAATTTAATCGCACTAAAAATTGTTGGTCTCGATATTAATAGTTACGTTGCTTTAATGTTTGTCCCTTCAATGATAGGAATTGTAACCATCTGTTTTCTGTTATACCTTTACTTCCGAAGAGATATTCCAAAAACACTTCCCAATGTACAACTAAGTATAGACAATTATAATCTTTATTCCCGCTCGTTCCCGCATCCATTATCAGATCAGCAAGAGGAAACACAAGTAGATTGGTGGATGTTTAGGTTATGTCTGCTTGTAATCGTTATTACTAGAGGGACATTTTTTATATTATCACCATTAGGAGTGCCTATCGAATGGATTGCATTGAGTGGTGCCTTTATACTCATTATGCTTCGCTGGTATCGCAACAACATCGGTGTACGCGACGTTATTAGAAGAACACCCTGGCACATCCTGTTATTCGCCTTTAGTATGTATATCCTTGTATATGGGCTAAAAAATATTGGTTTAACAGTCATACTCGTCAACCACCTTACAGAATCCATTCAGTCAAATCCTATTTTATCTATATTTACGATGGGAGGCTTAATCACTTTATTTTCAAACGTTTTCAATAATTTACCAGCTGTTATGATCGGCACCCTTACTCTCACTGAAATGAGCCTAGATCCTCAAACACTGCAGATCGCGTATCTTGCTAATATTATTGGTAGTGATATAGGGTCACTCCTTACTCCGGTTGGCACCCTAGCAACTTTATTATGGATGTTTATTCTAAAAGAAAACGACATTCCAATTAATTGGAAGCAATATTTTAAAGTGACGATTTTCATTATTCCAATAGGATTACTTGTTAGTCTAACAAGTTTATATTATTGGACCAATTTTATCATGAATTAAACGAGTAAAGTAAGAAAGGGTGAATCCTTTGAACAGTTATAAAGTCTATCGTGGCGAACTTGTTGAGTTATCTTTAAGCGGGCATATTCACTTTTCAGGTATGTTAATTGATACCGGACCGGATATTATGGTCATATACAATGGTCATGATTTTATTTATATCCCAATTATTCATATTCAATATGTCAATTTTGAATACGAGAATAAGAATAATAATGATATTGCTAAACCAGACGATATTCCAATTGGAGATAGGCAAGCATCAATCTCATTTCGTAAGATTTTAAATAATGCAAAGGGCATTTTCACAGAAATTTATGTAACTGGGCAACAGTCTATCCATGGTTACATCACCAATATTATGAATGATTATTTTGTTTTCTATTCACCTGTATACAAAACCATGTTTATCCCGTTACATCATCTAAAATTTCTTAAGCCGTATAATTCCCATGAACGTCCATATGCTTTAGACAATGAAGAACTCCCTTTAACACCTTCGACCGTTTCATTGTCAAGAACTTTTGAAGAACAATGCAAGAAGTATATAGGCAAAATCACGATCTTTGATATGGGACATGACCCAACAAAAATAGGAAAATTAACAAAAATAGAAAATAGCCAGATAGAGCTTGTCATAGCACGTCAGCAGGCAATCTCTATCAATTCAAATCATGTTAAATCTCTTCATTTTCCATAGCCGAACTCCATCTTATGTATAAGATGGAGTCGACTTCCTTTTAGGTTAGCTTTGATAATTGACTCCTTAAATACTTATTTCTACTTTTGATAAAATTCATGATAAATTGTGGCTCTTCATCATAGGCGTTGATAAATGTCTTTATATACGGATCTTGTAGCACATAAGGACGAAGCATTCCGTGGATGCCTTTAATTTGAGGATTTAAAAACTCTGTAGTAAATTGGTCGTTAAGGATATTCTTAAGGAGTCGACCATAATGTTTTCGAAACGCTGGCACATCCAAAACTCGTGCCGTTAATGTATTATAGCCTTTGATAGGAATATAGTCATAATCCAATTCTTCACCATTAATATCCCTCCCCCAGGTTGCATCAAAATCCCAAGGGATTAATTCAAATAATCCCGACTCTGTGTCACGGTACAAGGCATAGTTGTGGATAAACCCATCAAAATTCTGTGTGCACACCACCCCTGATAACCATCGCAAATATTTATCAATGTTGATATATCTCTCTATGTTCTTCTCGAATTCAGAACGTGACATCGTATTAATTTTGTAAATTAATTCTTTTAGAAAGATATCATCTTTTTCATGACCTTCTTTTCTGCTATAACCGTCATCAAATGATTGCTTAACATCATAATCAATGGGACTCATCAATGAGAAGTTTGCATCATCGTCCTCAGCGTACCAAATGGGGCCATATGATCTTCCCCTAGACTCCAAGAAATGCTTATCAACGGACTCAATTTGCAAGTATATACCTTGATAAGCCTCGTTAATAACAAGATTCACATAATGAGTCGACGGAGATAGTACACCTATACTTGAGAAAAAATCTAAAGATAACTTATTTCTTAACAATGTTGCATCTACATATTCTGCATTTAGATGAATCGTTCTTTTTTCATCAAAATGACACTGAAAAGATTTCTTTGGAAACTTGCGAATATGCGCACCTCTGTATCCTATTTCCGCATCATAAATTACATTATCGAAACTAAGGCTAGCTTGAACCATTTGATCAGACCAAATATCACTACGTAATTTTTTTAAATCACTTGGAGATATTGAGATATCGTATGTTGGTACTTCTTTTTGAATACCCATCCATCACATCTTTCCTTTGGTTGTTTTTTTATATAAATATGCTTCTATGTCTTGATATGTCACAATTAAACATCTGCTTGAAAAAAATAATGATATGGATTATAAAGTGGATTGTCTAATTAACGGGACATCTATCACATAAAATTAGACCCATCTCCTTCATTGGAGATGGGTCTAGTGTGTGGCTCGTTTGTTCAGAGGCTAGATATTTGGAAATACCTCTCCTGATTGGCGCATATGCTGAAAACGGTCTCTCGCTTGCCGCATAACGGTCGCGCCTGCATTCCTGTTCATCATACAATAAGTGACTGCGCCAATACCGACCGAAGCAACGACGGGAATCCAATTATTTCGCATGACAACTCACCACCATCCTTGATATTGGTTCAAGTTAGAACCACTCTTAATTTGGGCCATCTAAACAAAATGATGTGAGTGAATCATTTCCATCAATGAATCAATCACATCTAGGAGAAGCTATTCAGTAAGGAGGGATTGCCTGTGTCAAGTGATGACTACATCGCGCCGAGTCAGCCATCTAATAACGACAAATACGACATCGCTAGGGAAAACAATATCCCCTTAAAAGAAGGCTATAACGGTGATCTCACCGCTGAACAAGCCGGCAAAATCGGCGGTGAAATGGGTGGCGAAATCGGCGGCAATAAGGTTAAAGACCTCGTCCGCCAGGCTGAACAGAACTTGAAACAATAGTCCTTCCTTACAGGAAACGGATGTCCCTTTTAGTATCGGGACATCCGTTTGAATGGATTGCGCCTCTTTTACGCTTAATTGCGCTGAATGAACACTTAATTGCGCTCTCTTCACTTGTAATTGCGCTATTTTCCACAATTTAGGTCGGATCAGCGCACCGACATCGATTCACGAGCTGTTGCCCGCTGCTTAGACTGAGGCAAAAACCCTAGAATGATCGTAAAAATCGGTGAGAGCCATAAGAAAAACACAAACGGTAAATAGTCCAAGACGCTAACACCCAGCGTCGAAGAAAAGAATGCCCCACACACGCTCCAGGGTACTAGTGGATTCACTAAAGTACCGGCATCCTCCAATGTCCTTGATAAGGTTTTATGAGGAATCCCTTGCTTAGTATAAGAATCTTTGAACGTTTGCCCCGGCAACAAAATGGATAGATATTGTTCACCGGTCAAAAGATTGACACCAACAGAAGAAAGCGCAGTGACTGTGACAAAATGGCCTTTGCGATTCAGTCTTTCCACAATCTTATTGATCATCATATCAATCAAACCTGTCTTGTAAGCGACACCACCGAGAGCGAGAGCGATAATAATCAATGATATGGACGACATCATCGCGACTAATCCACCGCGATTAACAATCTCATTAACAGCTTCACTGCCGGTATCTGCTTGCATGCCCCCATGCATGACGGTCACTAACGTTTTCAAAGTTGCGTGCGGTTGTACCAGCAAATACGTTAAGCCTCCTGTTATGATTCCCGTGACCAAAACCGGCAAAATCGGAAATCGCAAATAAGCAAGGACAACGACAACGAGCGGTGAAATCATAACAACCCAACTTAGATTGAACTGATTAGTTAACGCAGATGTCATCCCTTCGATCGTATTTTGATTTAAAACCTGGTTGTTTGTGTGGCCGATAGATAAGAAAATCACAATTGTCACAATGATTGCGGGAACCGTCGTCCATAACATATGACGAATGTGCGTGAACAAATCTGAACCAGCTACAGCCGGCGCAAAATTGGTCGTATCCGATAAAGGACTCATCTTATCACCGAACATCGCACCGGAGATAATGGCCCCCGCACACAAAGCCGGATCAATGTCGAAGCCAATACCAATACCCATCAATGCGGCACCAACGGTTCCTACCGTCGTGAATGAACTGCCGGCAAAAGTCGACACAATCATCGTTGTGATCAGTGCCGTAACAAGAAACCAGGCCGGACTGACTAATTGAAATCCTAAGTAAACAAGGTAAGGGACTGTTCCACTCACCATCCAAACACCAATCACGATACCAACCAATAGCAGAATGAACACGGGTTTTAGTCCCTTAGTAACCCCTTCAATTAGCCCCTGTTCAATCGTTTCCCATGATGCCCCATGCCCAAAAACAAATAACGCTAATAATATGAGACATAGAAATAATGGGATGTGCGGCATGACACCGAAACCGACAATCCCTGTCATTAGCACACCGAACAATATCAACATAAAAACAACCATCACAAATCCATTGACCTTTTTCGTCACTCTTCATCACACCCTTCCCCATTAAAATAATCCCAAGTCTACGATTGGACTTGGGACGAATTAAATTCCGCGGTACCACCCACATTGATTCATATAGAATCCGCTTCAATATTAATAACCGTGTTCATCACGGACGCTTGCTCAGAACATGTACTTCACGGCCGTAGCTGCCTTAGTTTGCACCCTCCACTAAGTCTCTGTTACTGCCAGTCTATGACCCTACTGCGTGTTCATCATCGCTTTGCGTTTACATTTTATTTGTTTAGTGATTCAAGTTTACTTTCTCACTTTTATGCGTTCAAGTATAAAATTAAAAAAGACAAATGTCAATGAAAAAATGATTTATAGTTATAATATGTGCTCCACATTCATCTGTGATAGTTTTTTTTGTAACAATTTCTTTCTTGTTACCCGATAAAAAGTTTAGTAGGATAAATAAAGTATTAAGGGAGGGATCTGATGCAACGCTTGAAGATCATGATGAGTCTATTCGTTTTGACAGCCACTATAGCCGGTTGTACAACCTCATCCCTAGATCATCAACAAACCATACAGGCCAAGGTCATCAAGGCGGTTGACGGCGATACCGTCAAGGTCAAATGGAATGGTGATCAAATCTCGGTTCGCCTGTTATTAGTGGATACGCCCGAAACACACCACCCTGATGAACCTGTTCAGCCTTATGGACCTGAAGCTGCCCAATTCACAAAATCCCTCGTAGAAGGTCAAACGGTCCAATTAGAAATCGGTGAAGACAAGTGGGATAAGTACCATCGGCTTTTGGCCTACATCTATGTCAATGGTTGCATGCTTAACGAGCAATTACTTAAGAAAGGTCTTGCTCGCGTCGCCTACGTCTATCCACCAAATACGAAATACCTCGATCGTTTCCAACGTACTGAAACCAAAGCTAAAAATAACAACCGCGGCATATGGCGCTTCAATCACTATGTACAGGATGACGGTTTTCACGAAGACGTCGTTCCCGCCTCCAAGCAGCCAGACCAAGCCAGTGAGGGGTCACAACGACCAAGCTCATCTGCCGATCAATTCAACGGACCTGACCGTAACTGTGATGATTTTGCGACGCATGCCGATGCCCAGACTTTTTTTACTGCGGCAGGCGGTCCTGAAAAAGATCCGCATCAACTTGACCATGATGGCGATGGTCAAGTCTGTGAAACCCTACCATAACTAGGAGCAACATTCCTATCCCTTCTATTTTCAGCCCAAACTGATTACAAATTCTTTAAAAAGATTAACTTTCAGCTATGACCCAATAACAAAAATATTAAAACCCCAATAAATCAGATATTTATTAGAATATTTGTTGCCAGAGGTGATAATAGATGAAAAAAATCTTTGCAATCATTGTGGCTATTACTTTGCTAATAATCCCGATGCAAACCATGGCCTATACGGTAAAAGGGAATGACACGCTTTGGGAAATTGCCCAAGATCATCACTTATCAGTGGACAAGCTGCTTAATATAAATCCACAAATCAAGAACCCGAATCTTATTTATCCGGGGCAAAACATTCAATTGTATGCCATCTCAGAAGAGGAACATCGATTATTGGCTAAATTAGTTCATGCCGAAGCTCGCGGGGAACCCTTTAAAGGAAAAGTCAGTGTCGCGGCAGTTGTTCTTAACCGTGTCAGCTCAAATGAGTTCCCTGACAACATCCATGATGTTATCTACCAAGACCACCAATTCACACCCGTGGCCAATGGCACTCTAGCTCAGGCCGACCCGTCAGACGATGATTATAAAGCTGTTGATCAGGCCATTGCTAAGCGAGGATCAGGCAAGGGTTCCCTATTCTTTTACAATCCAGACCTAGCGGATAGTCAATTCCTAGAAGGATTAACAACAACAACTGTTATCGGCAATCATGTCTTTAAAAAATAATGAACGTCCGGAGAGCCCTATGCTCTTCGGACGTTTCTTTATGCTAGTTCACAAAAAAAAGGCAAGAAATGAATTCCTGCCTTGCCTCTACCATTTAGATTTAACGTAGATGCACCGTTATTTGACGAAATAACTTTCAATTTCGTCTTTTAATCGTTTGGCACCTTCAGGACTTAATGCCACTTTACCATCTGCAACGGTGAAATTATCAGAGGTTACTTCGCCCGTGACCTGGCAAGCCATGGCAGGGTGGTATTTTTTCAAAATAACTTTTTCCCCATCAATAAAAATCTCCAGCGGATCTTTGGTGTCAATGTCTAACATGGAGCGCAATTCTTTCGGAATGACAATTCGCCCTAGTTCGTCCACTTTACGTACAATACCTGTCGATTTCACCTCTATCAATCTCCTTGTGAAAAAATTATTTCTATTTTTAACAAAATAATACCATAGTCACCAGCTTAAAGTCTAGGAAAATAATACAAACAATGCTAATCATCACAGTTTTCGGAACACAATCAACAATTTTGACGGAATGGATCTAATAATGACGAAAAAATAACCGGCCTTCATGTTAACGTAAAGACCGGATTTTTATTCGTTTTAAGTTTGATCGGGTTCATGCCCGCCATAAGTGCCTTTCAAATACCAGACAACCCCGATGAATAGGACGATCGATACAATGAAACCGATCGTTGCACTTCCCGTAAAACCAAGGACGAGATAGCCGATCACACTGATAATGCCAGCAACAATCGCGTAAGGTAATTGTGTTAAGACATGATCAATATGATTACAGCCTGCCCCTGTCGACGACAAAATCGTCGTATCAGAAATCGGTGAACAATGATCACCTAATACGGAACCTGAAAGAACAGCAGCAAGCATCGGTAACATATAAGTCACGTCAATCGTGGCTGCAATTTGTCCTGCAATGGGCAGCATTAGACCAAATGTGCCCCATGATGTCCCTGTTGAGAACGCCATGAAAGCCGAAAGAATAAATAACAACGCCGGCAAGAAACCAATGGGAAGGTTCAAGTCATGGACGAGTCCAGCAAGATATTGACCCGTTTGTAGTTCGCTAATGATCGTGTTAATCGTCCAAGCTGTGATTAAAATATAAATGGCTGGTAGCATTGATTGAATGCCACTTTTAACACCCATCCAGAACATTCTAAAGGAATATCCTTTTGGTAAAAATAAGATGACCGTTACAATAAGGCCAAAAAGGCCACCATAAATAAGTGACTTGGCCACAGCAGTATTTTCGAAAATACTAAGCACATTCACAGAATCACCAGCAGCAGCAACAACTTGATAGCCGGTATAGATCATGGCACCGACTGTACCGATGACAAGGGCAACGATGGGCCAGATGAGGTCACCTATATTTCCTTTATCGCTTTCCGGCAAGTCGGATTGTTGTCCGGG
The DNA here is from genome assembly GCF_900178005.1 of Tuberibacillus sp. Marseille-P3662. NCBI lineage: Bacteria > Bacillati > Bacillota > Bacilli > Caryophanales > Sporolactobacillaceae > Tuberibacillus > Tuberibacillus sp. Marseille-P3662. Next base: position 1,439,061 of record NZ_FXBS01000006.1, read on the forward strand.
AACATGGCGATCATCACCAAGCACGTCTCCACTTGTCATGGCTTTATCTTCCAATTTCCTCATCTTTCCAAAGCTAATATTCAACCAAGCCGTGGCAATCACAAGCAAAATAGCGAGCACCGCATATAGATTCATGGGAATGATATATAAGAAACCAGTAAAGGCACTGTAATCGGTCACCTGATGCGCCGTGAGCACAGTTCCGATTAACCCAATGATGTAAGCCCCCCAACTCGACACCGGGGAAATAACACAAACGGGCGCAGCCGTCGAATCGAGAAAATAGGCCAATTTCGCACGAGACATTCGGTGACGATCTGTCAAGGGACGACTCACTTGGCCAACAGCGAGTGAATTAAAATAATCATCAATAAAAACGATAATACCTAATACCACTGTTAATAGTTGTGCGCCCTTCCGTGTCTTCACTCGTTTAATTGCCCAATCACCAAAGGCTCTTGTTCCCCCGGCCATCGAAATCAAGGCCGTCATAATGCCTAATATGACTAAAAATAGCAGAATAAAAATATTCCAAGTGTTAAAATGCCAATTGGATTCATTCGAAGTAACAAAAATGTCACGGACCGTATTAAAGATTTTTGCCAGACCACCGGGAACATTAAATTGATTTAACATCATCGCCCCGACAACAATACCGACACCTAAGGACAAAATGACGCGACGAGTTAGAATCACCATTAGAATTGCTAATAGTGGCGGAATCAACGAATAAACGGTATTGGCATATTCGATATCCCCCAGGAATTGAAACATGATATGTCCCCTCCTTTATCATATGTTTTTCTCCATTTTAACGCACAATCATCCATGATCTCTCTTTTTTAAACCATAAAAAAAGACAATGATAGACGAGAACACCTATCATTGCCTGATATATCGGTTGCTCCCATCTGAACGTAAGTGCTCCACCTAGGGACAAAACTCCCCCAGCCGTGACAGCGCCGCACTTTTTCAGGTACGACTCCAGCTTAGAAGATGACGACGCTTCCCAAGCTTCGGCGAAATCCCCTTTCCATAACGATCAACGGTGGTCAACCTTCCGTCATGTACTGATGATTTTCGCACCCCAAACCTATCAGATGTTTGATACAATACTTTATTATATGATTGTGACAAACTGTATTATATTAAAACATTAAATCATATGCAATGTTTTTTTATTTTATAATTATATTTTAATCCCGGCAGCGCATTGTTCCTAGGATTAACACCTGATTAACCAATTTCCTCCACTAACTTGAGCACAGCTTCTTTTGACTTCACGTTTTTCAATGATTCACGAAATTCACCGTCCATAAGTTTGCGAGAAAGCTGCTGTAAAATTTTCAAATGCTCGTCTCCAGCATTTTCCGACGGAACAGCGATCATGAAAATGAGATGTGCATCAGTTCCATCCATGCTGTTCCAATCAACACCTTGTTGATGTAAACCAAAGGCAACACGCGGGCTTTCAACAGCCGCTGATTTGCCATGCGGAATCGCGATGCTGAAACCGATGCCGGTACTGCTTTCTTGTTCACGATCATATAAAGCCTGCTTAAATGCTTCCTTTTGAGATAAATGACCCGCCTCAGCAAGCATGTCCACCATTTCATCCATGACGGCATCTTGAGATTGTCCTTGTAAATCGAGATTAATAATATCTTCTGTCATAAGTGATGTGATTTTCATCAATCATCAATCCTTTCTGATTATGATACTTCTTGTTCAACATTTTTCTTAAGGATGTTGGCTAGTAGTGCTGTAATGATTACACCGACAATGATGGCGACAAAGAACATTAACACGTGGTCAACAGCCTGAAATACGGCGACAATTGGACCGCCATGTGGCACACTATCAGTCACATTACCGACCATGGCCATTGCCCCGGCAACCATCGAACCAACGACAATACTTGGAATCACACGAAATGGATCTCGTGCTGCAAAGGGAATCGCGCCTTCAGTAATACCAACGAGCCCCATCGCTAAAGCGGCTTTACCCGTTTCTTGTTCCTCACCATAATATTTACGATTATTTAGTACGCTGGCAAGTCCCATACCAAGTGGTGGAACCGGTATCGCCGCAGCAACAGCCCCCATGATCATCGGATTACCGGCACCAATCATGGCCGCACCAAACAAGAAGGCAACTTTATTAAAGGGCCCTCCCATATCCACAGCGACCATGCCTCCAAGAATAAGTCCCAGTATGATTTTACTGCTCCCTTGCATGCCGTTTAACCAGGATTCTAAGCCAGACATAATATTAGCAATCGGTGTTCCGAGAACAAAAATAAAAATAATGCCGACTAGAACGGAGGTTAATAACGGTATAATTAAAATCGGCATAATCGGTTGAATCATTTCCGGAACTTTAACCGATTTTATCCATTTAGCTATATAACCAGCTAGGAAACCAGCGATAATACCTCCTAAGAAACCCGCACCTGCTTCACTACCATATAAACCACCATGTGCAGCAATATAACCGCCGACCATACCTGGCGCTAATCCAGGGCGATCGGCAATACTCAATGCGATAAAGCCAGCCAGAATCGGTACCATAAAGCTAAAAGCGGCACTGCCGATGTCATTGATCGCATGCCATATCGAATCTTCGGGAATTTTAAAACCGTTTTCCGTTGGTGTTCCACCGAAACCAATTGATAATGCTATGAGTAGTCCTCCAACCACGACAAATGGAATCATGTAGGAAACCCCATTCATTAGATGACGGTAAATGGGATTTTGTTTTCTTTCCTTTGTAGTTTCAGCAGTGGACGTCGATGGTTCACCTTCATCTTTGGCATCACCATATACATCAACATCACCGTTTTCGAAAGCCTGTACTAGTTCCTTCGGCCGGCGGATACCATCGGAAACGGCGACTTCGATTAACTTTTTGCCTTCAAACCTTTGCTTATCAATTTGTTTATCTGCCGCTATAATAATCCCATCGGCTTCACGAATGTCCTCTTCAGTCAACTCGTTTTCGGAACCAATAGACCCTTGTGTCTCGACTTTCATGTCTACATCAAGTTCTTCTGCGGCTTTTTGTAAGTTTTCCGCCGCCATATAAGTATGGGCAATCCCATTAGGACATGATGTAATCCCTAACAGTTTCATTGGTGTCCCCCCTTAACATACTAAGATTAAGATTTAAATTGTTTCAGAACCGCATTCGGGTCCGTTTGTGTCTTTAGTGTTTCAAGCAATGGCAGATCGTCTTCCAGCGCTGCCAATTCCTTAAATAAAACCTCTGTTTCCTCTTTACCCATATCCCCCAAGGCTAATATCAAAACAATCTGGACTTGTGATTCTCCCCAAGGCATCGGCTCATCGAGGACAGCCAGTGCAATAGCGGTTTCATAGATAAACGACGGTGAACCGTGCGGAATCGCCAGACCATTGGATAACGCCGTATCAGCCCGGTAATCCCGTTTCACAGCGCTTTCTGAATAATTTTGACTGACATAGCCCCCTTGATACAAGGCATGCCCCATTGCTTCAATAAGAGCGAAGCGATGCTCAGTTTTAGGATGAATAAAGATTAAATCTTTATTCAGTAAGCGGCCTATAACGTGATAACGGGGTGTCGGCTGCGATCCCTGTTCTAAAGGACCAGTGAGGAACCGGGATATTTTATTTTGATCCGTTTCAGACAGAACAGGTGTAATCGTCACGACAGGATAGTTTTGAAGTTCAACCGGCACGGTACTAATCACAAAATCAGGTCGACTATAATGAACGGTTCGTGTGATATCATTGACGCTCACCGTATCAATGACGTCAATTTGCGGAAACGACCTGTTGAGCTTGGCCTGAATCAGGTTCGACGTCCCCATGCCTGTTGAACAGGCAATAAGTGCCCGATAGCGCTGATCATGTTCACTTATCCTTTCCAGCGCCGCCTGAATATGCAAGGACAGGTACGCAGCTTCATCCTCTGGTATCGTGACATCAAAGCACTGTTCTAATTCCGGTAAAATAAAATGAATGAGTTCAAAACTATAGCGATAATTCGCTTTGATCTGTTCTAACAATGGATTGTGCAATGTCAACCCATACTTCAGTCGATTCAGTGCCGAATGAAGATGCATGATTAACCCATGACGTAAATGCTGATCGTTTTTACTCGATACTCCAATGAAGTCCTCTAAACAATCAACAACAAGATCAGCCGCTTTCAGTGCATCAGGATCAATTTTGCTAAAAGCTTGGGCAAAAGCACGATGGGAGAGCTCTTCGTGTCCCTGAATTTTTGCACCGATTAAGTGCAGGGTGATATAACCTACCTCGCTTTCAGGAAGCACCATGGCCAATAATTTTTCCAAATGATTCGCAAATCGTTCCGCCAAAGCAAATTCATCGTACGTTCTCAATCTCTTCAGTTCCTCAAATGCCATATTAATTTGGTGGCCCCGCTTGACTCTTCTCGCAGCAATCCCAATATGTACCATGAGATTCATAATCGCTTCATCTGTAAAGTTATAGGGTAAGGCGCTTTCAAGTTTGCGTATAAAACGCTCAATCACTAACATTTCCTGTTGTGGCAACAATCCCTTCATTCCCGCCTGATGCCAGATCAATGCCACTTGTGATCGCTGGTTCAGTTGGTGGATGATCTGTGCCAGCGCTTGCCGCCAATCTTGCTCCTTACCCCGGACCTGCAATCCAACTCGAGGTTTTCTGATTAACCGCAAATTCAATCCAGATAACTTATCTTGAACGGCTTGAATATCATGACGCATTGTAGCTTTACTGACATATAAAGCATCAGCCAACTGTTGTAAGGTATACGTTTCTGATTCAAGCAACCGCTTAGACGCTTGAAGCACCCGCGTTTCAGGGTCATTGTCATCGGCTTGTCCACTATGTTCGATGGCTGCTTTCATCGTCTCTTTTGTTGGTTCATCAGCATTAAGAACAACACCAGTACCAGGCTTACGAATTAAATCAGCAGATTCAAAGGTTTCCAACCACTCATTGATGAGCTTAAGATCTGTGCGCACTGTCTTTTCTGAGCAATTGAGCATTCTAGCTAACGCCCCGGTTGATATCGGTTCACGTGTCTCTACAAGTAACTGAATCAATTGTTTTTGTCTATGGTTGAACATAATGACCACCCTTGAAGTCAGCCCCATCTTCTATTATAAAACCGTTTTCATGATCAATCGTTTAAACCTTTACCGTAGATTACGGTAAAGGATATATGATTTATTGACGCCGTCTCAAATGTCAATCCGATGTTTCATAGGGTCAAATGGTTTCTCCTGTTCAGCCAGTTTCCAGTATGACATGGGCCGGCGCAGGTTCCACTTTTGAAAGAAGCGGGTCCGGTTGTCTTTATAAACTTGATTGTAGTGCCATGGCAAGTTCGCAAATGATTGACCGCCGTAATGATGAATATAGACATCATCTGCAACCCATAATCGATAATCAGCAATTAGAGTACGAAGGGACAGGTCATCATCTTCAAAGTTGCCGGGATAAAATTGTTCATCAAATCCGCCCACTTCTGTGAGTAACGACCGGCGAAAAACCATGCACATTCCGCTTAGTTGCTCAACCTCATAACCCTGAGAATGGTGCTGATCACGCCAGCGATCGGCAAACAGGTGAATATCTTCCGCAGACTTATAAGGCATATGATAAATCCGTTGCTTAGGTAAAATCCTATTTGAACGCGGACCGACAATGCCGATCGTTGGATCACGCCTGAGCCATTTCACTAAATTGCTCAGCCATTCTTTCGTTACAAACGTATCGTTATTCAACAATACGATGGTATCACCGTTCGCCGCACGTAATCCTTGATTACAAGCTGCTGCAAATCCCTTGTTCTCATCATTAAATACACCCATCACCGTTTCCAAACTCTTGATATACGCTTGGGTACCGTCTGAAGAACCGTTGTCTACGATTATCAACTCAAACGGTTGGGGTGTATATTGCCAAAGACTTGATAAGCAAGCCTTTGTTAATTCTAAACCATTACAGGTCACAAGAATAATGGACACAAGTTTGTGATTTGATATCTTATGATCATGCATCTTTTCTCACCCTATCAAACATGTTAACGACCGTACCATCCATTCTAGATGAATTGACTTATCAAAGTATCATATTCTCTAGCAACATTGAACCAGGTTCTCTTCAACACAGGATTGATGGCTGCCTGCTGCTTAGCTAAATCTCCCTTGTTTTGTTGTCGAAGTTCGCCTATGGCTCTTGTCATCTCTTCTAATGAATAGGGATCAAATGTCGTAAAATGCCTTGTATCTGGAATCACTTCATTAATAACGTCAATTGAGCTCATAGCCACCGGCGTTCCCATTGTTAATGATTCAAGTATTTGAAAAGGACAGCTGCCTTCAAAAAGCGTAGGGATGATAGTGCCAATTGCATAATGATATAATGATGGGACATGTTTTTCCGGTATTCGTCCAATAAATACAACACTGTCACGAGCCGCTTTATCTTGACAATGATTCAAAATTTGCGTAATCTCTTGCTGCTTTGGCCGATTAAGATAATGATCCGTTAACACCAAACGAAGATTGGACGCTTTGCCCTCATTACTTTGCTTATATCGCAAAAATGCCTCAATAAGTCTGTCATGATTCTTATGCAGACGAATGACGGACGGATAGACAATGTAATCACCTTGTAAATGATACCGTCTCCTAAATTCAGCCTCATTGATTAAACCCAGTGATTGATATTCTTCACTCGGTGCAGCCAAGCGAATCACTTTTGTTTTTGATTTCGGTAAGCCTAAAAACGTCAAACCTTCGTGATTTCTGACATAGTTTGAATTGAAGACCACTTGCGCGGCACGATTGACGAGCTTTTGTGCAATCGGTGTAAAGGTTTGATTTAAATTCGGATGAACCTGATCATACAGATCCTTAAAATGCATATAAACCAAATCATGCAAACAGACAATGAGGGGACGAGTTAATTGCAGTGCAAGTTCCATACCTACATAAGGCACAATCCAAACATCAACAGGAATATGCTGATTAACCCAAGCAACGCTCTGAAATTTTTGGATACTTAATCGGTCATGATAGCGGTGCAAAAGGTTCTTGAAGGCACTTGTTACATCAGCATAATTCTGTTCATTTGTTACAAGGGTGATGGCGTTATCTTGATGGCCTGCTAGCAACCCTTCCACTAAACGGACTGAAAATCGTCCAATCCCTTCCCCGTCAAAGTGTTTTCCAACCTTTGTCGTATAACCTAGAAACAAACCTATATGCTTATTATGATTCATCCGATGATGATTATGAAATGCTTTCAGATTTCCTGAAGTTAGTAACTGATTGAATTCATGAGAATTGATAATATGAATAATGAATGACAAACGCAATTTGATTTGCTTGGCGCTGCGAGAACCTTGGCGCCGTTCCTTTTCATGAGGCAGCCGTCTCAAAATTGCTTCGTAAACAGCAGGTACAAATTCAGTCGAACTGACGTGAAGCAATGAATTGACATGATAAATCATCGTATACGGATCCTGACCGATCAGCCCTTGTTTATGCTTATGCATCATCTCACTTTTATACTTCTGTAACAGTGCACGGATAACACGCATTTTATCCCCGCTGTGTCCCATGAGCTGCAAATAGAATTGACATTCAGATTCACTCGGTTCCCGCTCTAATAGTTGCCGATAAAGTTCCAGTATGAGATCCCCTTGTTCTAAAAACATGACTTGATGAAACAGCTCCGGAATCCCTTTAGGCGCTGCTTGCTTAAGTTGTTTCTGAAATACTTGATTATTTTGCCGTAGATGCATCATATCCATCTTGGCGCAACCCTCCTCTCCCAATCACATTAAACGTGATCATTGTTGCGAATGCTTAAAGGCTTCTAGTTCGCGTTTCGCTTTAGGATCTAATGCTTGTAATTGCTCATCAAGCTTCTGGGAAGCGTAGTTGTATAACTGCCGATCCAAAGCATTTTTTTCTTCGACTTGGTCAATGATGAATTGAGGAAATTGATGCTTTAATGGCCGCTTCTGATTCACGTTTCGCTTTTGATATTGAGTATTTTTCCATCCCAAGGTTTGCTTCATTAAGAAAATGGATTCGTCAAAACGTTCAGTTAAGCCCGCAACAGAAAAGAAATTTTGCAAATTGTATTTAGCTGTTTCTAGATCAGGCGTATGATCGCCACAAATGAATCGGGTCTGTAAATTAGACGTGAGATAGTTATAAGGATATTCTTGACTGTTGATATAATCACTAAAATTACCGGCAAAATGGTCATATTTCGGACTTCTGTAACGGAAGTAAAACCAGGAAATCACTTGCTCAACGGGATCACGCAACATCGTAATATACGTAAAGGGGCCTGTTATATATTGGTGACCTCCAAACCAATAATGTCCACAAAAAGTATCCGCCTTCTCAATTTGGTCTTTATAATCTAAGATGCCTTGAGGAGACCATCCTTTACCCCGGAAATGGACATTATTCGTGTACTGACCCGTAACAATATCTGTTAAAGTTGTGCCTCCCGTTTTCATAATATGCAGTAAAAAAAGTAAGCGCTTGTCGTTATCGATCATCTCATGTTGACTCATATAAACACCTCATTTGTTTTTATTAAGCCAATTTCTTGACATTAAGATGGGTGTATTCACATGTGTGCCCACCATTCCAAACCAAACGCAACTCCTTGAGTAAATCAGCCTGTTCTGGCGTGAAATGAACGGTTAATTCGATGGTGTTAGCACCTGGTTTGACATGAGAAATCGTCTGTGATTTCAAGACACTATATTGAGGATTCCAAATACCGAGTGAGAACGCGCCTAATGACGACCGGGCAGCATGATCACTATTCAATTCAATGGAGAAGCGATATCTTCCAGGCGTTAACTGTCTAATGTGTTCTGCGATCAACATCCCTGGAGCATCTTTTCTTTGTTCCACTCGGCGAGATAGGAATTTTCCGTGATGATTATAGATCATTTTTCCTGTCATAGAGCCAATATTTTCTGATCTAAATGTCACGGTTTGTCCCGGTTCTGTCGGCAAATCCTTGTGAATGACATTGGGACGAAAAGCATCTTTTTTCAAGACATTAAAGGCCGCTGGCTGGGCATATTGCTGAGTTCTGTGTTGACTAACATAGGGCGCAATATCGTCGATAAATTTTTTGGTTCTTGCTAAAGCAGCATCTCGACTGAAAATCTTACCCAAAACTTGTGACTGTTCACGAGCAAGTTGTTCAAGTGCTGTAAAATCATGATAATGCGACTGGACAAATTGTTTCATTTCCTGTGGATTACTGCACATCCCGATCGTCTTTAATTTGGCTCGACTCACGCTGTGATCGCGGGCCTCTTGGGCCAAACCTGATTGCTCTAAGAAAACGACGGGCACCCCCATTTTTATCGCCTCGATCGGGGTATAATGAAGATGGTAATTGGAACCCAGCCCGAAATAAACAAACATCCGGCTGTGGGCGATTTTAGAAAAAAATTGCTGATCATTAAGATGTCCTAACACTTTATCTGACAGACCTTTAACGGCATGCTTCGAGTTTTTCCCTAATACAACATAAGGTATATCCCCAAAGCGTTCAGCAAAGTCTTCATAGATCTCGCGTGCTTGCGGATTACCGTCAAGATAAGAAATTGTTGTACTTAAATAAGGTTGGGATTGATCTTTGGCCCATTGAAATCCTAGACGCTCTTGGGACACAAACGCATTGAGATAAAACTTATTCTTACTGAGTTGTGGAAGTTCTCGCTTGCCTAGACTACTTAAGATCGGCGACCAGACATATTTGTCATTTGCCACAACCTGATCGATATTAACATTCAATCGCCTGAGCTGTTCGGTGTATGTGGTGTAATCACCGTGTCCAAAGACTCTAAATACAACATAACCTTGAAACCATTTTGACACATTTCCTAAAATTTCCGGATAATTGGAAATAAAGATAACGTCAACCCATTGATTAAAAAATGATGCCTCTTCAGGGGTCAGTGCGCCTTTCTTTCCTAATATATCGATACGCCTCAGTTTTTCAACAATATGCGTAGGTAAAGTGCACGATTTTCGCCAATGCGGGTATAAACGAGCCGTTTCATTCTCATAATCAGGATCATATTTTAACCAAAATGACTCACCAAGACCGGGAATCACCTCAGCTCCAGCTTCCATGAGCAACGGGACTTCTTCATATCGTAATGTTTGATGCGTGCATAACCAAAATATCCTAGGAGATTTCATTGTTACCCACCTCTTTCCATAATATAGTTATTTATTAATCATTTAGATGATACGCAATACTCTCTGATATCGCCTTAATATCGCCCGGCGTTAATCGTGCGTGTGACGGGAGGTTCAGTCCTCTGGAGGCGATGTCGTCAGCGGTCGCGTATTGAGCAGATTCTTTATACGGCGGCAGGATATGCATTGGATAAAAGACGGGTCGGGTTTCGATACCATCATCCTTTAACCGCCGGATCAATTCATCACGTGATATCGCCACAGATGGCTTCAATAGTATTGTGTACATCCAATAGGCATGCCGCGCCCACGTTTGTTCAACTGGAAGATCAATCACATGCATCAAGGATGACAATTGTTCTTGGTATGCGGTGGCCACCTCACGCCTGCATTGAATATGCCATTCCATATTCTCCAACTGACCCAAACCGATCGCCGCTTGCATGTTTGTCATCCGATAATTGTATCCGATCACCGGAAACCAGTATTTGTTCTCTGGGTCCATGCCTTGACCTCTTAGCAAGACGATTTTTTGTTGGAGGGCATCATTATTCGTGGTAATCATCCCGCCTTCGCCGGTTGTGATCATTTTATTACCGAAAAAACTAAAACAAGCCACATCACCAATCGAACCGACGCGCTGATTTTTATATTCTGCACCGTGTGCCTCAGCTGCGTCTTCAATGACGTAGAGATTGTGTTCTGCGGCAATAAATTGAACAGCATCCATATCAACGGGATGGCCATATAAATGGACCGCGATGATGGCCTTGGTTCGTCCGTTGATTTTTGCTTCGATCCCATCAGGATCGATATTCCATGTCTCAGGCTCGGCATCGACGAATACCGGTGTCGCGCCACAATACGTCACAGCATTCGCTGAAGCGATATAGGTTAATGTGGGGACAATCACCTCATCACCGGGGCCAATTCCTAGAGCCTCAAGAGCTAGATGCAAGGCGACGGTCCCATTGGCACAGCTGATAGCGTACTGTGTACCACAATAATCAGCAAATTGCCGTTCAAAAGCTTGCACATACTTGCCACCTGAGGAAATCCAGGTTGAATCGATACAATCAAGTACATATTGTTTTTCATTCCCGTTAAAGACGGGAGATGCCAAAGGAATCATTCGCTTTTCACTCATTTCCATCACCTTTTGTTGATCCAATTTTTTTGGCCGGCACCCCCGCCGATTTCGTATAATCACCGATATGATCAATGACCGTCGCACCGGCACCAATGACCGACCAGCGACCAATTTTTTTGTTGGGGATGACTCCGCATCCAGTACCCAGAAACGCGCCTTCTTCAACATCTATTCCCCCAGCGAGATGACAGCCCGGGGCGATATGAGCATGCGCATGGATGTGATTATCATGATCGATGGTGGCTCCGGTATTAACAATGACATTGTTTTCGAGGGTCGAAGCAGCATTGATGACAGCTCCTGGCATCACGGCAATACCTTCTCCAAGGGTGACGGATGGAGCCACATAGGCATTGGGACTGATAACATTAATACATGTAAAGCCAATATCTCTGACTTTGTTAAATAGTTTTTTTCTTAACATGTTGTCCCCTACCGCGATGAATGCTAACACGAGACCTGATTGGAATAATGTCAGCAACTCCGTATCAGACCCAAGTTTCGGCGCATCTAACAAGGCTTTCTTTGAGCTGGTATCGACAAAACCAGCTACTTCATAAGCTGATTGTTGCCGGATCGTATCAATAATGACTTTGGCATGACCCCCACCGCCAACGATCACTACTTTTTCTTTCATTGATAACCCCTCTCAATTGTTTGAAGTCTTGTTTTGATCTTTTCACCCATCACTTCCGGCGCATAATCGGTTTTCATCGTTTCTAATCCTTTTTGACCTAATGACTGTGCTTGCTTGGGATTGAAGTATAGTTCCCGCATACAGGCTGCGGCATGATCTGTATCAGGCTCAGCCCATTGCTGATTAGCCGAATAAGGTCCATAGTTGTCACCAACCGACGTTAGTGTATACGGCACGGGATACGCATTGCTTTGATTCATAAAATCGGTGTTGCCGGACCAATTCGTTCCAATCACGGGCTTCCCTAAATACATGGCCTCAGCCAGCGGTAAACCAAATCCTTCCGAACGATGGAGAGAAACTAGGGCATCCGTTACATGAATAAGAGCATTGACATGCCGGCGATCAAGGATTTGGGGCATGATATATATATGATCCTGATGATCAATCCATCTTTTGAGCTCGTGAAGTTCCCGATTACGATGATTGGCTGCATTCACTTTGATCACAAGACCAACATTGGCATGATCATGACCAAAAGCTTTCTTAAAGGCTGTAATGGCCGCTTTGGGATTTTTGCGCTCACGATAGCTGAGTGCATCATACATCATAAGAAATAGAAAACGATGATCTGGTAATTTAAAATGGCGTCTTGTGATCGTTTGATCAACATCAACGTCTATCGCATGCGGCATTTTTATAACAGGTTTATCAGTCTTTGAAACGATTGCCTGATAGACAAAGGATGATGGCACCCAGATTTCATCCACAAGTTGGAATCCCGTTCTCCAGTCTTCAGGGAAGCTCGGTAGCTCCCAGTGCCAGTAACCAATATTATATTTATCACGGAACAGCCTCTCTGAAAGCCGACCCGTTTGCCAGCCTCTGATCATTTCATCAGCATTAATGTGAAAAAGATTCGTGTTATAAATCGGCCGTCTCATTTCTTTGTGAATCCATGTTAAATCCCGCTTCCGGGACGGGTTCGCAGCATGATTTAAAATACCGAAAGGCAGACCGGCGCTGTCCATGGCACCCGCAGCTAAGCGGCAAGATTGACCTATCCCGGATTCAGTCCGGGCGTAACCGATTAAATTAATCCCCTGATCCATCATTATCACCTGAACTTTTCCGATGCTTGATCACTTTAATCAGATTTTTAATATCCTGTTCCTTGGACTTATCACAGATTAATAGACCGTTCTCATTAGAAACGATGATCAAATTTTCTGCTCCGATAATCAGCGCATCACGATCGGACAATACGAAGGAATTATGGGTTGCCATTGATTCAATATCGTAACCGCCAATAAATAGATTGTCATCGACATCTTGTTTATTAATGCGCTCCACGGCTGTCCATGTACCCATATCATCCCATTCAAAGGCAACGGGAATCATGAACACGTGCTGTGCTTTTTCTAAGATGGCGTAATCAACAGATAGTTTTGGAAACGTCTTATAGTCCGACTCGAGATCTTGTGATATTTGCAATGCATGCCAGAGGTCTGGTTGATATTGCTTCATATAATAGGCAATGGTTGATGGTTTCCATATGAAAATACCGCTGTTCCAAAACGTGTACTCAGCCTGTAGTAATTGTTCTGCTTTTGTCTGATTGGGTTTTTCTATAAATGCACGGACTTGATAAGTGGTATCTTCTGAATCTGTAGGCACCGCATCGATATAACCATAGCCGGTCTCCGGACGTGTCGGTTTGACACCTAGCGTTACGATCGATTTCTTGTCATACGCCTTTTCCTCTGCCCGGTATAAAGCATTGATCAATTCATGATCATCGCCGATGTACTGATCACTAGGAACGTGCACAAGCACTTCGTCATCATCATTTTTTTGATTAAGGAAATAATGGGCAGTTAATGCCACACAAGGTCCTGTATCTCTTTGTGCGGGTTCCACAATTAATTGATTTTCCGGCAGCTCTGGCAATTGCTCCATTGTCAGTTTTTTATAGTCAGACGTTGTGATGACATATATACTTTCTTTAGGCAACCACTTGCGAAAACGGTCATACGTTTCCTGAAGCATCGTTTGGCTGGCATGATTGATCTGCAAGAATTGTTTCGGTTTCTTCTGGTCACTCATGGGCCAAAACCGTGTGCCTTGACCGCCTGCCATGATCACAATTTTCATTGAGCTCACCTCACTGATATTTCACTATGATTTCTCGTGTATCTTACGTTTTTCTAGTAAAATATTCAGTGTGCTCCGTTTTCGAAGCCAACAACTAACTATATTAAAAAAAATGGACGATTATTGTAGGAAAATAGCATCATGTTGCATTTCTATCGATATCACTTTCAACCATCATTTGAATCAGTTCCTCAAACGATGTTGATGGTTGCCAATCAAGCTGCTTTTGTGCTTTGGAAGCGTCACCCAGTAACAAATCCACTTCTGCCGGTCGCATGAATTTAGGATCTTGAACGACATAATCTTGCCAATCAAGGCCAACATGATTAAAAGCAACCCGGACGAACTCTCTAACCGTATGCGTTTCACCTGAAGCAATCACAAAATCGTCTGGCTGAGATTGTTGTAGCATAAGCCACATCGCCTGCACATAATCACCAGCAAACCCCCAGTCCCGTTTGGCATCTAGATTGCCAAGTCTCAGTTCGTTTTGCTTGCCACATTTAATTTTGGCGACACCATCGGTGATCTTTCGAGTCACGAATTCCAGACCTCTTCTTGGTGATTCATGATTAAATAGAATTCCTGAACAAGTGAATAAGTCGTAACTTTCCCGGAAATTAATCGTGATCCAATGCCCATAGACTTTAGCCACCCCGTATGGACTTCGTGGATAAAACGGGGTCGTTTCTTTTTGCGGTGTTTCGACCACCTTGCCAAACATTTCACTGCTTGAAGCCTGGTAGAAGCGGACATCCGGTTTCACGAGACGAACCGCTTCCAACATATTGAGAGCCCCCATCGCGGTGACTTCCCCTGTAAAAATGGGCTGTGCCCATGAGTCAGCTACATAAGATTGAGCGGCTAAATTATAGATTTCGTCAGGCTGGGCCTCACGCACCGCATCAATCAGTGATGCCAGGTCTCGCAAATCCCCCGGGATAAACGTGACTTGATCTTTGATATGAGCTATATTCATATCGTTAGGTGTTGCTGTCCTACGTTTGAGACCGTAGACCTTGTAACCTTGCTTAAGCAAAAATTCGGCCAGGTAGGAACCATCCTGACCTGTTATCCCTGTAATCAATGCTTTTTTCATCATTATCCACTCCGTTTTTTCACGTATTTTCATACTATACGCTATGTCCAGAGAGGATTCAGCGTATGGTCGGACGTCGTCATCTATTTAAAATTGTTGTGGTTGATTGTTCGCATCTATCCAGCGCCACATATAAGGCTCTCCCTGCGGTAATGCTGTGAATTCATACTGTCGTAGAGGGATCAGTGCTTGGCGGGTAAATTTTAACCGGTTTAAGACCTTTCCTGAGATCTGATGGAGGTAACCGTATTGACTGATATAAAAGGTTCGTTGAAATTGACATAACCGGCCATCTGGTATCATTGTCTTCGTCAGATCGTCGGTGATCGGACATCCATCAGGAATCGATGCCAGCCGTTCGAGGGATAACATGATGAGCAACTGACGATTAAAACGCCATTTGTGCAGCACTTGATCGCCCAACAAACGCCGTTTATATCCCTGTTGAATAAAATAGATTGCGCCGGATGCTTCACATTGGACAAGCTGTTGACTCGGGAACGGGCCCGTCTGCATGATATGACTGTCAATTCCCGATCCTTGAGAATATTTAAACAGGAGCGGATCCGATATTTGAACAATTTTGCTAGAGTCATACTTTAATTGACTGAATATCTCCGTAGATATGGGACGGCGTTTCTGCTGATCCAGCAAATAGACTTGCGATGACACTCCCTGGATTAAAAGACCATCCGGTAAATGTTGTGGCGTATATTGACTTAATTGTTGAAACGATGACGGCGTTTGATAAGTGGTATCTAAAACGCTCTTGACCGGGTAAAACGAGCTCCACCTGTTTAACCGGCGCCAAAAGGCTGCATCCCCGTTATACCAGTGAATTGGATCATCATCCCAATAGCTGCCGTAAGTTTGATATACACGATCAGCAATGTTCCGTGTATGCATCACAGAGCAATGATCCACAAGACCCGCGGCATGTGCCAACACACCGTTTGTTTTATCAATCCGTTCCGATTGCCGTCTAAACTTTGTATCCAATTGGACCACCCGCTGGGCAGAATACACAACTGCAACATCAGGATGTTGGCGTAGAAAGGTAACCAGTTCAGCTAAGCGCTCAGGTTCATACTCTGTATCATCCGTTAAATAAGATATATATTGTCCTGATGTTAGAGGTATCGCTTGATTAATTAATGAGGCATACCGCGTGGTTTTATGGCGATCACAATCGTTCACTTCGCTGTTTATATAATGAATATTCGGATGATGGATATACTCACGAATCACGTTCTGAGTCTGTTCATTGGACGCATCATCCATAATATAAAGTTCCCATTGATCAAACGTTTGCGCTAACATACTTTCAATCGCTCGACCCACCAGTTGTGGTTGATTATAACTCGTTAAGATGACGGAAACGGTTGGATTCAACCCGTTCACCCCTCTCTAACGTCATTTTCAATAAGCATTATCGGGCTTTTGTCTCCCAATCAAAGTTGATGACGGGATCGTCCCAGGCTATTCGTTCTTCATCAGGATGATCGCGATTATAAGGCTCAGATGTGAAATAGAGAATTGTTGCCGGCTTATTCCCAAGAACGCGATAACCATGGGCCACCAGACGAGGGATCAACAGCAATATCGGATGCTCTTCACCCATATAATAGACTTCCGTGACCCCTTTTGTTTGTGAATCCTGCCGTAAGTCATGCAGCACGACTTGCGCATGACCGGAAGGAAAAAACCAGAGATCCTCTTGCTGCCTATGGTAGTGAAAAGCTTTAATGACCCCGGGGAAACTCATGGATAATGTCGCTTGACCAAACTGTGTGAGCAATGCCTCATCACTACGCACCAATTCTGCTAAATAACCGCGGTCATCAAAGTTTTTTGTGATCGTTTTAGTTTTCACCCCGTCGATCATCGACCATCGACTCCTTCCATAAATATTCCTTCAGGGCTTCTTGCCAAATGCGTGGTTTCGTCATACAAGAGTGTTCCAACTTTTCCATACTTAATACGGAATACGCTGGCCGCTCCGCCTCCGTCTGAAAATCTTTCTTTTCGATCGGTAGCACCCATTCAGGGTCAGACCCTAAAAATTGATAAACCGTTTGCGCGAGCTCATAGCGGGAACAGTGCCGGTCATTACTGATATGATAGATTCCCGGTGGGCATTCAAGTAGATTTAAACACGCGCTGGCAAGATCATCAGCATAAGTAGGAGCACCGATTTCATCCGTGACCACTCGAACCGTTTCCTGATGTTCAGCGCGTCGTTTCATCGTACTGATAAAGTGATTGCCGCCATGACCAAATAACCAAGATGTTCGGACAATATAGTTGGCCGACAAGTCACAGCCAATGATTTCTTCACCTATCCACTTGCTCATGCCGTATACATTAATCGGATCGGTTGCATCATCCTCTTTATAGGGAATCGATTTTTCACCGCCAAACACATAATCCGTGCTAATATACATGACCGGACAATGCATACGTCGACATGCTTGAAGCACGTTTAAAACCCCTAGAGCGTTCACATTAAAAGCTTGACGCGGGTCGACCTCGCACTGATCAACATCGGTTAAAGCGGCTGCATGAATCACAATATCGGGTTCTAACTCACAGATCATGCTATCGGTTTCTTCACGATGGGTGACATCAAGAACCGTTCTAGATAGTGGAACAACCACATCGGATGGACGCTGCTTGCGTTTAAATGCTTCCCCGAGTTGCCCATCTCCGCCTGTGACCAAAATTTTCATGAACGTCACTCCCTATCCTATTCGTGGACGCAAACATTGGCTTGATAAAGCGTTTCATGAGTACCGGCATCAATCCACCAATCATTGAATACATCATAAGTGAGATCGCCTTCTTCGATATATTGATTATTAACATCCGTAATTTCTAATTCTCCGCGTCCTGATGGATCGATGCTCTCAATTCGATCAAACACCGTCCTATCAAACATATAAATACCCGTTACACAGTAATGGCTTAGCGGCTGCTTTGGTTTCTCATGAATCGCTGTAATCGTTTGATTCGTTTTATTGACGATTGCGACGCCGAATCGTTCCGGATCAGGAACATGCTTTAATAAAACATGGGCTCCCTTCTTTCGTTCCAAGAACTGTGAAACGAATGGCGCTAAGGATTGCCGGTAAATGTTATCGCCGAGATGAACCACGACTGATTCATCAGCTGCGAAATATTTGGCTTGATAGAGGGCGGCTGCGATCCCATCGGGTTGTTGTTGGATCCCATACTGAAGATTCACGCCCCACTCATGACCATCCCCTAACAATCGTTGAAACAAATCAAGATCATGTTGATTCGTAACAATGAACAAATCGCTTATCCCTGCCTCTTTTAATTTAAAAATCGGCCAAACAATCATAGGATAGCGGCCGACAGGCAATAGATGTTTATTGATGACTTTGGTTACCGGACGAAGCCTTGTGCCCGCCCCTCCGGCTAAAATAACGCCTTTCATAATTATGACACCAACCCTTTTACTGCGATTCCTAGCCGTCTTTTCTCTATCATATGTTTTGATTTTAGCGAAGTGACAGGCTATCTATAAATTGGTCATATGTGGGATGAGATGTCGATGTCTTGTGGCTGTTCCATTGCAGGAGCGTTGTCCCGCACTTGGCCCGAAACGACACATACGTGTCCCGTATTTTTATTATTCTGTCCCGCAAAACTTTAATCTTGGAACGCACCTGGCCCATTGCAGGAGCGTTGTCCCGCACTTGGCCCGAAACGACACATACGTGTCCCGTATTTTTATTATTCTGTCCCGCTAAACTTTAATATTGGAACGCACCTGGCCCATTGCAGGAGCGTTGTCCCGCACTTGGCCCGAAACGACACATACGTGTCCCATATTTTTATTATTCTGTCCCGCTAAACTTTAATATTGGAACGCACCTGGCCCATTGAAGGGGCGTTGTCACACACTTGGCCCGAAACGTCACAAACGTGTCCCGTATTTTTATTATTCTGTCCCACAAAACTTTAATCTTGGAACGCACGGGGACTATTGCAGGAGCACTCTCCCACATGATTATCACATCGCTATCAAACAGTGAATAGCATTATGGGCATTTCCCTTTTTTTCCGTATCATCTCACAGTCGTACAGCCTCAGAATACCCTGTTAATGACATTTTGTAAGAGAGGAGGACATTCATGCGATATTTTTGGAAGCGTCAAAGTTTATTCCAAAAAGATAATCACCGGTCCTCTTTTTGGTGGCTAATAATGATGGCCATTCCCATCTTTGTTATCGGTTCTCTTCTACTTCTTGCACTTCATTTCGATCCATCTTCCAAGCAACCGGACCAACCGAATGGATCAGATGATGAATCAAAACAAAAGCTCATTTGGGGTATTGATACAGCAAATCAAGTGACTGACAATTTGTATCAATGTGTTGATAAGCATTATGGTCAACCAGCAATCATTGGGCGTTACCTCGGTGATAAAGACAATGTTTCGACGGGCCTAACCCAAGATGAGGCCCAATTCATTCATCAGAAAGGCGCCAGGATCATCCCCATTCACAACCATTTCACGGATGCCACCGGTCGGAGCAATGGGATACAAGAAGCCCAAGAAGCCCTTGATTACGCTCAATCGCTTGATATTCCTAAGGAAACGTATCTGTTCGCCGATATTGAACCGAGTTATCCTGTGAATGCTGATTTTTTAATGGGTTGGACAAAAACATTAATTGATGCCCATTACCAAGCCGGGGTCTATGGTAACTTTGCTGACGATAATCTGAGAGACGTCTATCAGACAGCTAGTAAACAAAGCAATACGGTTAAAAAGAACCTCGCGATTTGGAGCAATGAACCCAAAACCGGTGTAACATCCAAAAAGCAAGCGCCCCATCACTTTAAAGCCGAAACGCCAAATTCATCGGAAACGTTCATCTGGCAATATGGTCTTGGTGCAAAGCAATGTAACACTGATACCAATCTTATTAAAAACAAGCTATCATCTGGATTATGGTAGAGACATCTTAAGTCCAAAGACTATGACACAGCAGCTCGAGTTAACAAGAAATCAACATATTTAGACTTATAAGATAAAAATAGTAACAAAATAAAAACCGCTAAAGCTGCATTAAAAATTGATTATTTCAATAAACACCCTCCGGTCTGTATTAGGTCGGAGGGTGTTTACTCTCGTTTTTGATTGACCTTAAGAAAGTATATCTCCCGAATCCCAAGTAAATAGATAGGATAAAAGCAAATTGTTTGTATGATCCTTCGACATCATATAAGATGTTATCGATTGAAATTAAAAACGCAAGGTCGGTCATCATTGTTGATATTTCGGAAACGATATAAATGGGAGGTTCAAACATGAAAAAAATTTGGAGCAGCTATATTGAAGCTTCTTTAATATTAAAAATAACGATCGCTCTAATATTAGGCATCATTGTCGGGTTGATTTTTGGTCAAGACGCAGCTGTTTTAGCGCCATTGGGTGATTTACTCATTCGCCTATTAAGATTCTTGATTATACCGTTAATCTTGTTCACTTTGATTGTCGGTATCAACCAAACGAAACCATCCAATCTAGGTAGAATGGGTGGCAAGGTATTCATCTACTATATTTTAACGTCAGCCTTGGCGTTGGTTGTCGGACTGACTGTTGCTTATCTTTTTAATCCAGGTGAAGGATTTAATCTCCAGACAGGTAATGAGGTTAATGTCCCGGATCGGCCGGGGATTGCCAGTGTCTTGTTAAATATCGTTCCTGATAATATTTTTAAGGCATTTAGTGAGCTGAACTTATTAGGTATTATTTTTACAGCCATTATCTTTGGTATTGGTCTTTCCACATTAAGAGCTTCAGAAAAAAACGCCGATTTGGGTGAATTTTTATTTAAAGTGATTCAAGCTTTAAATGAAATCACGTTAAAGATCATGTCTTGGATGTTGCAATATGTTCCGATTGGTATCTTTGCGATTATCGCTAAGACGGTTGGTAATCAAGGGGCTGAAACACTGGTCTCCCTCGGTAAAATGGTTGGCGTCTTGTATGGCGCAATCATCATTCAGATCATTTTATATATGGTCATATTGAAAATCTTTAAAGTGAATGTCGGAAGCTTCCTTTCACAAGCACGTACACCGATGCTGACCGCTTTTGCGACGCAAAGCAGCTCAGGGACATTGCCGGTGACGCTCAATGCTGCCAAAAACCTTAATTTAACAAAGGGTCTTTACGGTTTTAGCTTGCCTCTTGGAGCAACGATCAACATGGACGGCGCCGCGATACGAATTGGCGTTTCTGCTGTCTTCGCGGCTAATGTGGTTGATGCTTCTCTTTCGATGGGAAATATCATTGAAATCGTTATGATTGGTACGCTCGCTACGATTGGTACTGCTGGTGTTCCCGGTGCCGGACTGATTATGATCGCAACGGTTTTCCAACAAGCAGGACTCCCGATTGAAACCGTCGCCCTGCTAAGTTCCATTGATGCCTTAGTCGGCATGGGCGCAACAATGACCAATATAACCGGTGATTTAGTCGGAACAACAGTGATCAATGAGACGGAAAAAAATAAAACTAAAACACCAGAGCCCTTGGAATCCTGATCCAAGGGCTTTCAGATATTTATATTTTCTCACCGGCTACGTAGGTCCATCCGTCCTGTTGATAAACCTTCTTTTCTTTCATTAGCCTGCCAAGGGCCCTCTTAAAAGGGGCTTTATTCATATTAAATATTGCTTTAATGTCGTCCGGAGATGTTCGGTCGCCATAAGGCATTGAGCCGCCATGATTGACTAAATAGGAGAAGATGAGCTCGGCATCTGTGTCAATACTTTCTTGCTTGCGTGGCAGCAAAGAAACATTAACAGTGCCATCATCTTTAACCTCAATAATCCTTCCCATAACTTTTTCGCCGAGATGAGGCTCTTGTTTACGCTCACTGTGATGTATGAATCCCTTTATCCCGTCCTTTGTTATAAAAAAAGAACCGCTTGGAATCATTCGATAAATCGTTGCTGTAATATCTTGATTGAACATCTCGCTTGTAGCATCTTTTGCTAGGGTAGCGATCTCTTGTTCATCCGCTAGTTTAGCCAACAGTCTGCCCTTTTTATCAAGTTTCAGGGCACAATACAGCTCGTCCTCCACATTGGGCCACATTGAATTGTGATCCGGTAAATCATCTAAGGATAAAAGAATATCCTTGTTAATGCCAATATCTATAAAGACACCTAGTTTTCTTTTCACAGTGACAACAGGTAACCATTGATATGTATCAAATGTAACGTCTGGAATCGTCATTGTCGCGGCAAGACGTCCTTTCTTATCATGGTATAAAAACACTGTAACAAAATCGCCTTCAACAATATTGTCTTCGATTTCATATTCATGAAGCAATACTTCCTCGTTATCACTTTTTAAAAAGTAACCAAATGATACTTCCCTTTCAACATAAAGCGTCCTAACAGCGCCCGCATGCAGTTCCTCCATTCCTTGCTCACCTTCCCTTTTCTATCATTATTATAGCAAATATTGATGCACTTATTCGATATTCAATTGAAATTAAACCAAACAGAGGCTGGAACAAATCTAAAACAGGATACTCAGGAAGCCGAACAGTAAGATATGAAAGCAAGTTCTAAGCGTCGTCAAAATGCGTAGACGCCTGCGGGAACAGCACGAACGCCTTAGAATAAGCTTCTTTGGACTGCGACGAAGCATTTGCTTCCCTGAAAAGGCTTGAAGATGCAGGAGCACGAACGCCTTAGAATAAGCTTCTTTGGACTGCGACGAAGCATTTTGCTTCCCTGAATAGGCTTGAAGATGCAGGAGCACGAACGCCTTAGAATAAGCTTCTTTGGACTGCGACGAAGCATTTGCTTCCCTGAAAAGGCTTGAAGATGCAGGAGCACGAACGCCTTAGAATAAGCTTCTTTGGACTGCGACGAAGCATTTTGCTTCCCTGAAAAGGCTTGAAGATGCAGGAGCACGAACGCCTTAGAATAAGCTTCTTTGGATTGCGACGAAGCATTTTGCTTCCCTGAAAAGGCTTGAAGATGCAGGAGCACGAGCCGAAGATCCACTTGGTCAAGCGGTTTTCTTTACCAAGTTAGCTGAGGCCGTGCCCGCGGCAAGCGAAGGATTTTGACGATGCGATGATAGGAATTGCTATTCTAAACAAATAATCCGAACTGATTATTAAACAAGTTCGGATTATTCTATAACTAATATACTTTTGTTCCATCCAGCCTCTTATTATCACTCTTTTATTAAGCTACGTCTATACATTAACGCTTTTTTATCCCTATGGTCCGCCCAGCTTCTTTGGGTAACGAATAGGTTGACTGTTCATGATTAATCTGTTGAATCTGATTTTGGATCATTTCCGGAAAAGGAGACGGACGTCCAGTATGCATATCCATGCCCATCAGCATTTGCTCGCTTGTCGCCAATTTCCCGCCACCTTCATCTGTCATCGTGAAGAATACGTGAAGACGCTTCGCATCATCGTCAAGCAGCTGCATTGTCACAAGTAAATTCTGATCCTCATGCGCTTCATCTAAGTAGCAGACATGCGTCTCTAATGTGAACATTGAGTACTGTTGTTCCGAACGAAACGTCTCATTCATACCCAAATTGTCCATCAACTGATCAACGGCCAGACTGAACACTTGCGCATAAGCGGCATCATTCATATGACCGTTGTAATCAACCCAATCAGGACGAACGGCTGTCTTCATTAATAATGACATTTTTAAAATCTCCTTAACTATATGCGGCCGTTCAGATTAGCAGCCGGCCAATATTTTTCAAGCAAATCGGTCAATTCGATAAGAAAATCATCTCGGCGTTGATTCAGTTCAGTCACTGAATGCCCTTGCGTCTGTTGTTCACAGCCTTCAACCACGCGCTGAGCCAGTTCATCCGTCAGCTCTGGAGCTTCGAGTTTTGTCCACGGGAGTTTCAAGGCAGGACCAAATTGTTCTAGCATGTGCCGCATGCCTTGTTCTCCCCCTGCTAAGTGTAGCGTTAGGAATGGCCCCATTAAGGCCCAGCGTAAACCAGGACCGTATACAATCGATGCATCCACTTCTTCAGTTGTAGCGACGCCGTCATTAACAATATGTAGCGCTTCACGCCAGATAGCTTCCATCAGTCTGTCTGCTACATGGCCTTCAATTTCCCGTTCAACAATAAGAGGCTTCATATGAAGTGAATCATAAAATTGTCTAGCTTTATGAATGACGTTAGAATCCGTATTTTGACCGCCAACAAGTTCAACAAGCGGGATCAAATAAACCGGGTTAAATGGATGCGCAACAATCACTCGTTCAGGGTGGTTACAATCAGCCTGTAATGTACTTGGCATAATACCAGACGTACTGGAAGCCATGATGGCATCCGGTTTAGCAAAACGATCAATATCGGCTAAAACTTTGCGCTTTAGTGGTTCGCGCTCAGGCACATTTTCTTGGATAAAATCAGCCTGGCTAACGGCTTTCTCAAGATTTGGCTCAAAATATAGACGATCCCGTGAAGCCCCTTCAGCTAAACCTTGTTTCTCAAGAGCTGGCCATGCATGATCAATCGCTTTTCTCATACTTGATTCAGCCCCTTCGGCTGGATCTGAAGCGATCACTTCATAACCTTGGGATAAAAATCGAGCAATCCAGCCGTTGCCGATGACCCCTGTGCCGACAACAGCTACTTGTTTAACAGTTGTTTCTTGATGTTCCATTCTATTCAGCCTTTCCATGTGGGTTTCTAAGTCCTAACTGTTCGCGTGCTTCACTCGGTGACATTGGTTTGGGTCCAAGCTTGTCAATCATTGAGACCGCTTTGTCTACCAATTGGGCATTCGTCCCAAGCACACCTTTTTCTAGATAAAGGTTGTCTTCCAAGCCAACACGGACGTGTCCGCCAAGCAGAACCGACTGTGCAGCCATCGGCAGTTGCTGGCGCCCGATACCAAATGCTGTCCAGTGGGCATGATCCGATACCTTATTTCGCATAGTTAACATGGTTTCCGCATCGGCTTCTGCTGCCCATGGAATACCGAGACAAAATTGGAATAATGGATCGCCGTCAATCAATCCTTCACTCTTTAACTGATTCGCAAACCGGACCTGTCCAGTGTCAAAACACTCAAGTTCCGGTTTGACACCACTTTTTTGAATGAGAGCAGCTTGCCTGCGCAGCCAATGGGTCGGACTCATGTAAATTTGTTCACCGAAATTAACACTACCGCAATCAAGCGTACAGATTTCCGGTAGTAGTTCACCAACAGGTTCGTGACGCTCTTCAGGCCGTTGAATATCAGTGCCTTCTCCAGCTGTTAAAGGATTTTCTGCGTTGGGAACCCAATCACCGCCACCGCCTGCGGTTAAATTTAAAATGACATCAGTGTCAGATTCTCGGACACGTTCAACAACTTCACGAAATAGATTCGTATCGTGGCTGAGTTTACCGGTCTTTGGATCACGAACATGAATGTGCGCAATCGCGGCCCCCGCTTTTGCTGCTTCAATAGCTGATTCAGCAATTGCCTCCGGTGTCACGGGAACATGTGGACTTTTTTCTGTTGTGTCCCCTGCCCCTGTTATCGCTGCTGTAAAGATCACTTTTTTTTGCATATGAATGCCTCCATTCAATCATTGATGTTTTGGTACATGTTTAAAGACCTCGCCGCTTTCAAAGAATTCAATCAGCCGACTGATCCAATCGTAATATTCAACCCAAACTTTTGTTTCTTCTAATAATTCATTAACCTTTTGCTCAACATCAGCTGTTAAGTCGTTGCTCTCATCAAGCGCTACTAAATCTTCCTTTAGTTTACGTTCAAACATTTTATTTTTATTAATCGCTTTGCGCCAATTCGTTGTGAATAGTGATATAAACGTTTGATAGTAATCCCGTTCAACATTGAACAAGTCTTTACGTACGCCTTTTTCAAACACTTTTTCCGCAATATTTAAATCAATCATTTCGCGAACGACTTGGCTCATTCTTGTCTTACTCATGCCCGTTTCCTCTGACAATTCATCTAGCGTCATGGGTTCACGGTTCATATAGATAATCCCGAGCACGCGGCCAACTGTCGTGGAAACACCGAACGTATGCATGTTATCGGCGATTTTCTCTGCAAACTGTTTTCTAGCATGAGTCACCTTTTCTAGTGATTGATCATCCATGTCCTTCCCCCCTTAGGAACCGTTTAATATAACTGAATGTAACACGTTTTAAAGAAAATCAAAAAAAAGACATTGGATAGCAAACAAAAGCAATTCCGAGCAATTTTAAGAAAGAATCGCTTTAAAATCTATAAAACAAAAAATATACGTACAAAATATATAATTTGTTCAATTTATGCATTTTTTATTTTACAAAATGACATTTACACTAGAATACGTTAGCGAATTGCAAACGATCGAACAGTACATAGTTTTTCGCTTTAGAATATCTATTGATCTATTCATAAACCATATAAAACTACTAGGAGGTATCACTTACTTGCTGACTTTTGAAAATGTATCCAAAGTATATGCCGGAGATAAAAAGGCGGTTGAGCATCTATCGCTTGATGTACAAACGGGCGAGTTCATTGTTTTTATTGGACCAAGTGGGTGTGGGAAAACCACAACAATGAAAATGATCAATCGCATTATTGAACCGTCAGAAGGAAGTATTTATGTGGGCGGGGAGAATATTTTACAACAAAATGCGGTTGAATTACGGCGTTCAATCGGTTATGTCATTCAACAGATTGGTTTATTTCCACATATGACTATTAGAGATAATATCGCGCTTGTGACCAAACTATTAAAATGGCCCGAGGATAAGCGGCATGCCCGTGCTGAAGAACTATTAAAACTCGTAGATATGCCTTCAGATTACCTTAACCGCTACCCACACGAATTAAGCGGGGGACAACAACAGCGGATTGGCGTACTACGTGCGTTAGCCGCAGACCCGCCATTAATATTAATGGATGAGCCTTTCGGTGCTCTTGACCCAATTACGAGAGATACGTTACAAGAAGAATTTAAAAAACTTCAACAAAGTCTTGGTAAGACAATCGTGTTCGTGACTCATGACATGGATGAGGCCTTAAAATTAGCCGATCGTATTGTCATTATGCGGGATGGACAAATGGTTCAAGTGGGTACACCTGATGATATTATCCGAAACCCTGCCAATGAATTTGTAGAGGAATTTATCGGTAAAGATCGTCTCGTTCAGGCACAGCCAGATATCCGCACAGTCGGACAAATTATGAACCCTGATCCCGCTGTGATTACCGAACAACATTCATTATCGGAAGCTATCCAATACATGAAACAAAAACGCGTCGATTCTCTACTCGTAATCGATCAAGAAAACACATTGAAAGGCTTTATCGATATTGAGATCATCGATCACCATCATAGGAAAGGTCTTAATGTCGGTGATGTGATGGATCCATCACCTTATAGCGTGGAAAAACAAGCCTTACTCCGGGATACAATCCACCGGATTTTGAAACGAGGAACGAAAAACGTTCCCGTCGTTGACACCGACCATCGTTTAGTGGGGATTGTTACTCGCGCAAGTCTTGCAGATGTGGTTTATGACTCTATCTGGGGTGAGTCAGAAGTACTCACAACCATTAGCTAATAAGGAGGGATAACTTGGAAGCTTTCTTTAATTTCTTAGCAAACAATGGAACACAGCTACTCCTTAAAACATGGGAGCATTTTTATATTTCGTTAACGGCCGTCGCCCTCGGCGTGTTAGTGGCAGTCCCGCTGGGCATTTTTCTAACTCGCGTGCCCAAAATTTCCGGAGCCGTCATGAGCATTGTCGGAATCATACAAACCTTTCCGAGTCTAGCCATTTTAGCCTTTTTCATTCCGATTCTCGGCATTGGTAAAATTCCAGCAATAGTTGCCCTATTTTTCTATTCCGTTTTGCCGATATTGCGGAATACGTACACAGGTGTCAAAGATGTTGATCAAAGTCTATTAGAATCTGGCCGCGGTATGGGCATGAAAGGTTGGGAATGTATCCGTTATGTTGAAGTCCCGCTCGCTCTACCCGTGATTATGGCCGGCATTCGGGTCTCTACAGTGTATTTAATCGGGTGGGCCACGCTTGCTTCTTTCATTGGAGCTGGTGGTTTAGGTGATTATATTTTCAATGGGCTCAACTTATATCGCCCCGACTTTATCATAGCCGGCGCCGTGCCATCGACATTGTTAGCTTTGGTGACCGATCTCCTCTTCGGTCGTCTGGAAAGCTGGCTAACGCCTAACGGAATAAAAAATACAAAAGAAGCCGCTTAGAAGGGAGCCATTTTTGTGCTGAAAACATCTCGCAAAATCGTTTTATTATTCGTCGTTACCATCATATTGCTCAGCGGTTGTTCTCTTCCCGGCTTAAGCGGGCCTTCTGAGAAAACCGTAACGATTGGAACTTTAGGCACATCTGAGTCCAAGACCATTGGTAACATGATCAAGCAAATGATTGAACATAACACAGATCTGCAGGTTGAAATGGTTGGTAATCTGGGATCATCCACGGTTCAACACAAAGCCATGATGAGCGGTGATATCGATATTACTGCGACCCGATATACTGGAACTGATATCGTGGGTGCACTGAACATGGACCCCATTACAGACCCAGAAAAGGCTCTTAAAACGGTTAAGAGAGAATTTGATCAACGCTTTAACCAGACTTGGTTTGATTCCTATGGATTCGCGAATTCGTATGCTTTTACGGTTACAAGCCAATTAGCCAAAAATAAACATTTAGAAACGGTATCAGATTTAGAAAAATATGCTTCAGATCTTAGGCTGGGTGTCGATAGTGCCTGGATCGAACGTAAGGGTGTTGGCTATGATGCATTTGTTAAGGAATACGGGTTTGAGTTTAACCGTGTTTATCCCATGCAGTTGGGTCTCGTCTACCAAGCCGTTGCTAATGGGAAGATGGATGTCGTTTTAGCTTACACGACGGATGGGCGTATCGAAGACTTTAACCTCGTCACCTTAAAAGATAATAAGCATTTCTTCCCACCTTATGATGCTTCACCCGTTGCTAGGAATGAAGTGCTGAAAAAACACCCTGAACTGCGTGATATCTTAAATCAATTAGCAGGCAAGATCAGTACGAAAACGATGCGCAAATTGAACTATAAAGCTGATGTCAAACTGAAGGAACCATCCATTATAGCCAAAAATTTTCTTGAAAAACATCACTACTTCAAGAACAAAGAATGAGGAGGTGACACAAAGTGGAAACGATTGAGCAATTAGGTACGTATTATTCACAAAATCTCGAATATGTTTGGTCACAATTTTTTCGACACTTTTTAATGTCAGCTTATGGTGTTTTATTTGCTGCGATTGTCGCCATTCCGGTCGGAATTTTAATTGCACGGCGCTACAAATTAAGCACTTGGGTCATTTCCCTGACAAATATCATTCAAACCATTCCCGCATTGGCCATGTTAGCTGTTCTTATGCTTGTCTTGGGATTAGGTGCCAATACCGTTGTTGTGGGGTTATTTCTCTATTCATTACTACCAATCCTTAAAAATACATATACTGGAATACGCAGTGTAGACAGTGCTATCCTTGAATCTGGACATGCGATGGGTATGACTAAATTTCAAGTCTTGCGGATGGTTGAATTACCGCTTGCGCTATCAGTGATTATGGCCGGTATTCGAACAGCATTTGTCATCGCCATCGGGATTGCGACGATCGGGACATTTATCGGAGCTGGCGGTCTAGGTTCAATTATTGTCCGCGGTACCAATGCCACGAATGGTGCAGCCATTATTTTGGCGGGAGCAATTCCAACAGCTTTAATGGCAGTCATTGCCGATATTGTTTTGGGATGGATCGAACGGGTGCTCTCACCGACCAAAGGTCAATCAACCGATAAGGCAAACAAGGCAGCATGATTTTACTTCCAGCGATCCATTCGGATGAAGCCTCCGGATGGATCGCTTGTATCAACGATTTTAGTTCTAAGGAGATGAACACATGACAAGCTCACAAATCCTTGTTGAGAAAAACATCCCTTGTACCATGCGAGATGGTACGATCTTATACGCAGATATTTATCGTCCGAATCACAACGGCCCCTTCCCTGTCTTGCTGACACGAATCCCCTATAATAAAGATTTACCTATGTTCTCGCATCGTTATATCGACACACACCGGCTTGTCATGAACGGCTATGTCGTCATCATTCAAGATGTGCGCGGACGGTTTGCTTCAGATGGAGACTTTTTACCGTTTGTAAATGAAGCTGAAGATGGTTACGACACTGTAGAGTGGGCCGCTTCGCTCCCCTATTCGACCGGAAAAGTCGGGATGTTCGGCTTATCGTACTATGGTTTTACTCAATTACTCGCAGCGAGCGCACGTCCACCTCACCTAGAATGTATGGTGCCAGCGATGACATTAAATGACCAGCGCAACAGTCTTGCCTTTAACAATGGCCCTTATGAATTAGGTTTATTCGAAACCTGGACCCTTGAATCCATCGTACCTGACCTAGTCAAACGGACCTATACTGAACCTGATACCTACAAAAAGAAAATGATGACGATGGCTGAATTTTATAATGACATCCAAAATTGGTATCCCTATGCTCCTGTCAACGAATGGCCGCCTGTTCAAGAACTCGGTGTCGCCGATTTTTTCGTTCAATCGCTAACCAAAGATTTGGATGACGATGATTGGCGTAAGACAAGCATCACCCATAAGTATGAATCGTTCGATGTTCCCGCTTATCATATTGGGGGATGGTACGATGCCTTGCTACCTTCGACGATCGACAATTTTACTGAAATGAAGAAAAACATTGAAGGCTCTCATGGTGAAAACAAACAAAAATTAATCATCGGCCCATGGGGACACGGGGATTTTGGTTCCGTCATTGGTGAACGTTCTTTCGGCATCCATGCATCCGAAGATTGGATCAACTATCATGAAGACCTTACCGACTTGCACCTGCGTTGGTTTGATTATTGGCTGAAAGGCATTGAAACACACATTACTGACGAAGCACCGATTAAACTATTTGTCATGGGGATCAATCAATGGCGGGATGAACAGGAATGGCCGTTGGCCCGAACACAGTATATTCCATACTACTTCCATAGCAATGGCCGAGCGAATACAAAGGATGGTGACGGGCGGCTAGCCCCGGAAGAACCTATCCATGAGCCAACCGATCACTTTTTATATGACCCGGCTGACCCTGTCCCCACCCATGGCGGTCCAACATTATATTCTGGCATACAAACAATGGGACCGCGTGACCAACGTTCGATTGAAGAAAGGACCGATGTCCTTGTCTATTCATCTGAAGGGTTAGAGAAGTCCTTGGAAGTGACCGGTCCGGTAAAAGTATATCTGTGGGCGAAAAGCGACGCCCCTGACACAGACTTCAGCGCCAAACTAATCGATGTATGTCCAGATGGAACTGCCTATCACTTGACAGAAGGGATCGTTCGTGCGAAATATCGGAATGGGTTTACGCCTGAGGAACCACTTAGTGGAGAAGTCACCCAATATGAGATTGACCTTTGGGCAACAAGTTATGTGTTTTTACCCGATCATTGTGTCAGAGTCGAGATATCATCAAGCAGTTTTCCACGATTTGATACCAACTTGAACACCGGAGAAACAATGATTAGTAGTGATACGTTTCAGACAGCGAAGCAGACGATTTTTCATGAACAAGACTATCCCTCCCACATTCTATTGCCGATCATTAATTAAAAGGGTCTGGCCCCCCACTTTACTAAAGTATTAATGCAGTGGGGGGCAGACCCCTATAGTTTGATTTGTTGTAACGGTTGTTCCGCCGGTCCTTCGATCACTTCACCTTTGATTGAGAATCTTGAACCGTGACACGGGCAGTCCCACGTTCGGTCGCCATGGTTCCATTCAACTTCGCAGCCCATATGGGTACACGTTGTATCGACGGTATGTAGTTCGCTGTCATGATCTTTATAGGCGCCGATTCTGCGGCCCTGATGGATGACAACAGCACCGTCATCAACGGATAAGTCATCTAATTTCTTAGCTGCTGGCTCGAACTTCCCTTTAATTAAATGACCGGCGACATCGGCGTTTTGCTTTAAGAATTTCTTGAGACTTGGATCTGCTTGAAAGCGTGATGGCATAAATAAATTTTTGTAGGGTGAGTCATGATCCATGACATAGTCCTTCATAAGCAAGGCTGCAGCTGTTCCACCTGTCATGCCCCACTTCCGATACCCCGTCGCGACAAGCAAATTTGGATGACGACCGGTAATCGGACCGATATATGGGATTTTATCTAGAGTCGTTAAGTCTTGTGCCGACCAGCGGTATTTGAAGTTTTTAATCCCGAGTGTCTCTTCCGCAAAGCTTTCCAGAGCCTCGTAATGTTGGATCATGTCCACACCTTGGCCGGTTTTATGGCTTTCACCCGCTACCAAAACCATAGGTTTGCCATCAATCGTCACCGATCGCAGCGACCGTGTCGGTTGTTCTGCCGTAATATACATGCCATCGGGAAAATCCTTTTCGGCTTCGATGCCAATAATATAGGAGCGATTAGCTGTCAGCCGGGAAAAATAAAAACCTTTGACATCATTAAAGGGAAAATGTGAACAAGAAAGCACATAATCACCTTTGACTTCATGACCCTCTCTCGTAACTACGGTCGGTTGCTGTCCTTTGTCATCTGCATCCACCGCGGTGGTGTATTCATAGATCTGACCACCAGCTTGAGTGATTGCATGAACCAAATGGGCCAAATATTTCAGCGGATGAAACTGGGCTTGTTGCTTCATGACAATCGCTTTTTTCATCTGAACATCAAGCGGCATTTGGCTGACAGTACCCCCATCAATACCGAGTTCGTGATAGGCCTGAGCCTCTTTATGAATTTTGTCAACATAACGATCGGAATTTGTATAGATATACGCATCCTCTTCAGTATAATCACAATCAATATCACGATCCGTCACCGTTTGTTGGATGAAACGGAGGGCATCCATATTCGCCTCATAATATTGCCGTGCTTTGTCTTCACCAAAGTGCTGAATGAATTCGTCATAGATTAATCCGTGCTGGGCAGTGATTTTGGCCGTTGTGTGACCTGTGGTCCCATTTAGTATATTACTGGCTTCTAATAGAACAACCTGATAACCTTCTTTCACAAGTAAATAAGCCGCCGTAATACCAGTTATGCCGCCACCAACGATCACAACATCAGCGTCCTGATCTTCCGTCAGTCGATCGAATGATGGTAATTGAACGGAATCACGCCAATATGGCTCAGGTGATGTTGGCATATGATTTGAGGGTTTTGATTGACTCAAGAGACCATTCCTCCAGTGTGTAGGGTTGAATTTATTTTTAATGTCTCCAATCATACCCCAATCATGTAAATTTCCGTAAATCCGAATAAAATTACCTGTATTCACTCTTGCGGTCAAGCATCGCATCCTTGATCCGACGGTGTTCCCTGTAGCTCTCATAAGAGTTATGAGCCGTTTTTTTGACACGGAACCATTTTCTCATATTCATCATGGATCTTCATTCCTTCCGATTAATACTGAACTATCCAAAGTATAACCGGTGAGAACCTATTTTAAATCAAGCAACGGATCGGTTTTTACTCAGCCTTTGGGATGAAAATGCCTCATCCCTAGGCCATATTGTAAACGGGCATGAAAAAAGAGCACCTTTGAAGGCGCTCCCTCACTTTTCGTTATTTATTGTTCGCTTGTAGTTGAGTTTCGGAACACTTGTTTCTCAGCGCCACTTACTCAAGATGCCTTTACTAGAGTCCTGCGTGAAAAGCAACAGCTGAAGACCCCGCAGGAAGAGGTTTTCTTCCGAGGAGACTGAAGCGTTGCCCGCGGAAAGCGAACGCCTGGAGCGGAAATCAACAGCAACGTTTAACAGAGTCATAACAAAAGATGATGACTCATTGGTTTAAATACACAAACAAAAAGACGGCTCCGACTGACGGAGCCGCCTTTCACATGATTACTTGCTGCTATTGCCGCCGACGGGCACAACAGCGCCTTTATATTCTTCTTTGATAAAGTTTTGTATCTTTTCAGAGTGCAAAACATCAACCAGCGTCTGGATAGCTTGGTTATCTTTGTCTTCCTTTTTAACGACGACAAGATTGACATAAGGTGACTCTGAATCTTCCATAACCACGGCATCTTCCGTCGGATTCAATCCAGCATCCAAGGCATAGTTGGTATTAATGATAACTGCATCGCCTTCACCGTTTTGATAAGTCCGTGATAACATACCCGGATCGATTTTATCAAATGTGATATTCTTCGGATTTTCAACAATATCATCGATGCGAGCTTTAACGGGATCCACATCCGGATCAAGTTTAATTAAACCGCCTTTTTGCAAAAGCATTAGCATCCGTCCTGTATCCGCAACCGAGTTACTCATGATGATTTTGCCGCCCTTCGGAATATCCTCTAAGCTATCATATTTCTGTGAGTAAACACCCATCGGTTCAATATGAATTTTTCCAGCGCTCACAAAGTTATAACCAAATTCCTGTTTTTGCTTTTTCAAATATGGCTGATGTTGAAAATAGTTGGCATCCAATTCGCCTTTACTTAAAAATTTATTAGGTGTTGTATAGTCTTGGAATTGCTTAATTTCAAGATCGATGCCTTTTTCTTTTAAAATCGGCTTAGCTTTTTCTAAAACCTCAGCGTGTGGCGTAGGTGTCGCACCGACAACTAATTTTGTTGGTCCATCACCGTTACCTTCCGAACTGCTTTGACCACACGCCGCTAATCCAACCGTCACAAGAACGGTTATTAATAAAAGTAACAATCTCTTCATTGCTTGACCCTCCACTATCTTTTATCTATTTTTTTCGTTGTAATGTCGCCAATTAATTGAATGACGAAGACGATCACTAGAATACATACCGTTGATATTAATGTCACATCATTGTGGTTCCGTTGATAGCCTTCAAGATAAGCGAGGTTACCTAGACCACCAGCTCCTACCACACCCGCCATCGCTGTATTACCAATGAGTGCAATGGCCGTTACTGTAATCCCTGAAGTCAGGGCAGGCATCGCTTCAGGCAGCAACACCTTACGAACAATTTGCAGCTTGGTTGCGCCCATCGATTGCGCTGCTTCAATCACACCTTTGTCAATTTCCCGTAACCCTATTTCAACAAGCCGGGCATAGAAAGGGGCCGCCGCAATAATTAGAGCAGGTAAAGCTGCCTTGGCACCAAGCATGGTACCGACAAGAAAGACGGTAAACGGAATGAGTAAAATCAGTAAAATAATAAACGGAATGGATCGAAAAATGTTCACAATGGCAGCGATCATTTTATTAATGACCACATTTTCAAACAGATTGCCTTTGCTCGTCACAAATAACAATAATCCCAAAATAATACCTAAAATGAATGTTGCGGCAACGGAAATCACCGTCATAAATAGTGTCTCAAGGGTGGCTTGCCACATTTCCAGCCAATCAACATTTGGAAATAATTCATGTAACATGGCTGACCACCTCCACGTCGACATTCCGCTTGCGGCAATAGTCAATCGCCTCATTAATACCCGCTTCTTGTCCCTCTAGTTGCAAATACAAGGTTCCGTAGGCACTGCCTTGAGCTTGTGACACATTGCCTTGTAAAATATTGATGCTTATATTTGTTTCCCGGAACAACTCATTAATGAACGGTTTGTGTGTATTCTCACCAACAAACGTCAACTTAACAATTTTTCCACCACTAAACTTCTCAGTCAGGAACTGGATGGTCTCTTCTGTGTTTTCTGCCTCAGTCACTTGCTTTACAAAGTCTTTCGTGATCGATTGTTTTGGATTTTTAAAGACATCGATCACATCACCTTGTTCCACAACCTCACCGTCTTCCATTACCGCTACGCGATGACTAATTTTCCGGATGACATGCATCTCGTGAGTAATGATCACAACCGTTAAGCCCAATGTCTTATTGATATCGACCAATAAATCGAGAATCGAATCTGTTGTTTTCGGATCAAGAGCCGATGTCGCTTCATCACAAAGTAACACCTGTGGATCATTAGCAAGGGCCCGCGCAATGCCAACACGTTGTTTTTGCCCCCCGCTTAACTGCGATGGGTACGCATCACCGCGACCTTCAAGACCGACAAGTTCAATCAATTCCTGAGACCGCTTTTGTCGCTTTTTCTTGGATACACCGGCAATCTCTAAGGGGAACTCAATATTTTCCTGAACGGTACGGGACCACAAAAGGTTAAAATGTTGAAAGATCATCCCTATGTCGCGCCGAGCATTTCGTAAATGCTTATTATTCAGTTGTGAGAGCTTTCTGTCAGCAACGGTCACAGTACCTGATGTCGGCTCTTCAAGATTATTTAACAAGCGAATTAATGTACTTTTCCCGGCACCACTATAGCCAATAATCCCGAAGATCTCACCATCGTCTATCGTTAAGCTAACGTCTTTAACAGCGTCAATCGTCCCATGGCTTGTCTGAAACGATTTGTGGAGATTCTCTAGTTGAATCATGATGCACCTCCTATATTTCCTGTAACTAAAAAACCTTCCCACTCAAATGAGCAGAAAGGCTAACCGTTTGAAATCGAAGTCCTTCCTCTCATCTTCCAAAGCAGCACTTGCTTTGCAGGAATTGGCACCGTTTTAAATATAGTTACATTTAAAGGTTGCCGGGTTTCATAGGGCCAGACCCTCCACCACTCTTGATAAGAGATTGATATGAATGAAGTTTTTAAAAGAATGATTGAATTGTAGCATGGTGATAGGACTATGTCAATAAAGAAAACTTGGCTTATCGCCAAGCTTAATGACGAAACCTATTGCACTCAGTAGTCGTTTACTAAAGTTCCATTATTCAGCCTTTTTCAACATGGTCATAAATTCAAGGCCGATTGGGTTGACGAAGTGCATTCCAGCCTGAAAGCCAAGCCGTTCATAAACTTTAATCGCTCTTAAGTTAAAAGTGGCAACGGTCAAACGAAACACTTTGACTTGCGGATACATGTCTTTGGCCTGAATAAGACAATGGTGAATAAATTCACATCCGAACCCTTGACCTGTCATATCGGGTCGCATGCCTAGACCTATATCAATGACATCCATCCGGTTCTCGTAGGCATGACATTCATAACCTCCAGGAACTTGTGCGACACGTCCGAGACAAAAAAAGCCGATCAGCCCCTCTTGCAGATCGAACACAGCATAGTAGTCGTTCTCAAGAAATTCATCGACGGCATCTTCACCAACATTATATAGACTGTATGGATCTTCATAGTGCCATTGTGATATGCGGACCGCGCTGCGCTTGTCCATCGATTGAATCTGAATATTCATCGCTTGTCCTCCTACATCATGACCCTTCTACTATACTACTTATCATGGACGATGTGTACATGAATAAAGTAAAAAATCCTCCACATCAGGAGGATTATAAACTCTTAACAGGATCCAAGGTGGCTCGCGGCTCTACATGGACGCCTGATTGAACGATTTTAAGTTGTTCCAAATGATGATCCGGATACTGTTTTCTTAAATGGGTAACAAATCGTCCGGAAACATTCACCGGACAGAATACGAGCATCGTTGGCCCCGCCCCGCTTAGTGCTGTACCATAGGCGCCGAACGCATTGGCATCAGCCATGACTTGATCCATTTCTGGAATGAGCGCTTTCCGGTAAGGCTGATGCAAGGTGTCCTCATCCATCATCCGTCCTGCGGTTACCCAATCGCCTTGCAAAGCTGCGGCGACAAACAGATTAGCGGCTGAACTGCCTTTCACAGCTGTCGAATGCTTGAGAGTGTCAGGTAACACGCTCCTAGCTGTTTTTGTTTCTAATAGTCGTTCTGGAATGAAGGCCACTAAGTCAACATCCGATGGCGCTATCGGAACAACCGTCGTCTCCCCTTCTAATGGTTGGTGCGCAATCACCAACCCCCCATACAAGGAAGGGGCTACATTATCAGGATGCCCTTCAATATTTGCGGCCATATTCAGCTTCGATTGTCGATCCAAGTTCAGTCCAGCAAAGACATCTGCCACTTCAATACCAGCAACAACAGCTGCGGCGCTGCTTCCTAATCCACGGGCCGGAGGAATGTCGCTTGAGATCGTCAAAGCAAGCGGTGGCAGCGATTGTCCATATAATTTCGCAACATCCGCAGCAACCTGATAAATGAGATTGGTTTTATCAAGAGGAATCCCTTCTAGATTAGATGCGAACTGCCATTGATCCGCAATAACTGCCTCGACCGTTAAAAACCGGTTCACTGCTAATCCAATGGAATCAAAACCAGGGCCAAGATTGGACGTGCTGCCAGGGACTTTAACCACGATTCGCTCAGCCATGCGCGACACTCGCCTTCAACTGAGATTTCAAATAGTCAGCATCTCCTCGAATGATATTGCCCGATTTTTGAAAGCATTCAGAAGCTGTTGTCGGATCCTTGAGGCCATTTCCGGTCATCACAGCAACCACTGTCGATCCTTCCGGCACCTGTCCCGCTGCCACTTGCTGCTTAATGCCAGCCAATCCAGCACAAGAAGCCGGTTCTACAAAGACCCCTTCTCGTCGAGCTAGGGTTTGATACATGTCGATAATGTCATCATCAGACACCCAGCCAATCATCCCCTCCGATTCATCCGTTGCCGCGTTTGCTAGCGTCCAACTGGCCGGATGACCAATCCGTATCGCCGTCGCAATCGTTTCCGGTTCTTGAATCACTTGACCTTTAGCAATTGCTGCAGACCCTTCCGCTTCAAAACCGTACATTTTTGGTAAGGCAGCGCCCGCCGCTGAGTGATACTCTTTAAAACCCTGCCAATAAGCAGAAATATTTCCGGCATTACCTACTGGTATAGATAAAATATCGGGTGCATATCCGAGCTGTTCACACACCTCAAAAGCCGCTGTTTTCTGTCCTTCTATTCGATAGGCATTAACCGAATTGACTAATTCAATCGTATCAGACGTTGCTAAGTCTTTAACAAGCGCTAGCGCGTCATCAAAGTTACCTTCAATCTCAAAGATCTCCGCGCCATACATCATTGCTTGAGACAATTTTCCGAGAGCAACCTTACCCTTAGGAATAACAATAATTGTTCGAATCCCGGCACGTGCCCCATAAGCGGCAGCGGATGCTGAAGTATTGCCTGTCGATGCACAAATAATCGCTTCGTTGCCAGCCTCTTTCGCTTTCGCAACAGCTAACACCATTCCGCGATCCTTAAAAGATCCCGTCGGATTAGCACCTTCGTATTTTCCATATAGCTGAATCCCTAATTGCTCCGATAGATAAGGCAATGGTATCAGTGGTGTATTGCCTTCCATCAGCGACAATGCGGGTGTTTGTTCGGTTAATGGCAATGATTCTGAGTAAGCATTTAAAATCCCTTTCCAACTCATGATGACATCATCCCTTCGACACGATATTGACTTTTGACATCCTGAACGACATTAAGATCCTTGAGGTAGATTTCCATGTCTTCAATCGCTTGTTTACTCGTTTGATGCGTGATAACCGCAACTTCTGCCGATTGATCTTCAAGTGGTTCCTGAATGACTTTTTCTAAGCTAATGTTTTGTTCTTTAAATAAATGGGTCAGTTCCATAAACGAACCGATTTCATCTTGAAGATGAAGCCGGAGGTAAAATTTAGATGCGCCCTCACCAGGATTGAGAATATTTTTTTCTTGCCTGCGTTTCAATGCTAGCTGTGATCCATTCAATCCTGATTTCATATTCTTGATGACTTCGGCTAAATCGGCCATTATACTTGAAGCCGTTGGCCGTTCGCCTGCCCCGGGACCGTAGAACATCGTTTCACCAACCGCATCCCCGTACACGTAAACAGCATTATACTCACCATTGACCGATGCCAGAGAATGATCTTTAGGTAAAAAAGTGGGTTCAACGCCGATTTCAATGCCGTGATCACCGCATTCAACAGTACCAATTTGCTTAATCACGTAACCCATTCTTTCCGCAAAATC
Organism: Tuberibacillus sp. Marseille-P3662; assembly: GCF_900178005.1. Lineage (NCBI taxonomy): Bacteria > Bacillati > Bacillota > Bacilli > Caryophanales > Sporolactobacillaceae > Tuberibacillus > Tuberibacillus sp. Marseille-P3662. The sequence goes on from NZ_FXBS01000006.1 coordinate 1,479,399, forward strand.
AATATCACTTTCATCGATCGATTCTATGTTGGAAATTTGGACATCATCCAAATTCACGTCGACACCACAACCGAGGTGGGCTAAGATCACCATCTTCCTCGCAGCGTCAAGACCCGAGATATCGGCATAAGGGTCAGCTTCGGCAAATCCGAGATCTTGGGCCTCTTTCAACACCTCATCAAATGGGACATGCTCAGCCGCCATTTTTGATAAGATAAAATTAGAGGTTCCATTAAGAATACCGATAATGCGATGAATGGATTCCAAAGATAAACCGTTGGTTAAACTCCGCAGAACAGGAATCCCGCCGCCAACAGCGGCCTCATAATAAAGATTACAGTCATAAGCAGCTGCCGTTTCCTGCAACGATCCGCCGTGGACCGCCATTAAGTCTTTATTTGCAGAAATGACGTGTTTCCGGTTCTGCAAGGCTTTTTGGATCGAACCATAAGTGTCGTCAATCCCGCCCATCACTTCTATTAAAATATCAATCTCGGGATCGTTGACTAATACATCAATATCTGTCGTCAACAACGCGTTATCTACCGCCACTTGCCGTTGTTTTTCACGACTTTTGATTAAAACTTTAGTGACCTTTACCTCACACCCGGCAATGGCGGCTAATTGTGACTGCCGTTCTTCAATGAGATTCCAGACCCCAGTTCCAACTGTACCTAATCCCATTAAACCAACGTTTATGGATTTCATTCTCCCCACCCCTTTATAACGTTCATATATAGTATACATATGTTTTTATATAAGGGACAGTATAACGCAATCACTTTAACTTGACAAGGACATTTTGCAACAATTTTAAATAATCCCCCCACTTTTGACAATCGTTGATTTAACGTGTAAACGGAACAATTGCGGGACAACGTACCCGTCATGGGACAGGTGCGTTCCAAGATGACTGTTTTGCGGGACAGAATTATGAATATACGGGACACTCTTGTGACTTTTCGGGACAAGTGCGGGACAACACACCCGTCATGGGACAGGTGCGTTCCAAGATGACTGTTTTGCGGGACAGAATTATGAATATACGGGACACTCTTGTGACTTTTCGGGACAAGTGCGGGACAACACACCCGTCATGGGACAGGTGCGTTCCAAGATGACTGTTTTGTGGGACAGAATTATGAATATACGGGACACTCTTGTGACTTTTCGGGACAAGTGCGGGACAACGTACCTGTCATGGCACATGTGCATTCCAAGATGACTGTTTTGCGGGACAGAATTATGAATATACGGGACACTCTTGTGACTTTTCGGGACAAGTGCGCGACAACACCCACAGATTCATGAACATCTGCCATTCTAAAAGACCGACAACACATGCTTCAATATAGGATACCTACTTCAACCTTTTTCCCATAATAACAAAAGGTTCCTCATTCGGATAAAAAGGCTCCAGAACCACGTGCCAGCCAAGCCGGTCATAAAGGGTCCGTGCACTCGTATTGTCTGTCCGAGTGGTCAATACAGACGTTCGATGCGGCAAACCGCTCAGTAAATGCTGATGTAAATTCGTGGCGACACCATGACGGCGGTAATTACCATCAACCGCTAACTCTACAAATTCAAAGCAATGATCCAGCCAGTCATCGGCTTGTTTAAGTGTCAAAGCTTCTTTCAGCTTGGTGTTGTAATATTGTCCGGGAAGCGATGTGTAGCCGTAGGCAAAACCTATAACGTTATTATTGATTTCTGACACAGCCACATAACCTCGAAACCCGGCGTACCCAGCATGTTTTTGGAATCTAGCACGAATGTCGTCACTTTCATCTGTTGTAAAAATAGAACAATACAATTCAACAACCGCATCAAGATGATAACCATGAACATCGAGAGGCACAATTTTAATGTTTAAAATATTTTAATCCCCTTTTTGACTATGATTTCAAGCTTCATAGGTAAGATATAACGCAACAGACCAAAATCCCCTTAAAACATGTTTGATACCATTACTTAAATAATAAGACCGCAAATAACACTATCATTATAATGTTTCCCTAAATCTTTAAAAATTCCCTTCCATTGTTTTTATCTATCATGAAGGATTATTTTATATTGAATGCCGCTTCCATAAACATTCACATGTAAAATTGCTGGATCGATGCCTCACAAATAAAGCCCCTCTTCTTATACGAGGGGACACAAATCCACTTAGTATTGCTTGATCGAAGTTTCAACATCATCATTGCCTGATAAAATCTCAGTGGATAATTCAATTATCGGGGTTTTATTTCCACAAAATCGTTTATATTCCATTTTTGTCTGTTATAATGTAAAATTGAAGATTCACTTTAAATACAAATGACGAAGGAGGTAGATGCATGGAAGGCATTACAGGTGCAACTTGGTTTTGGTTCCTCGTTCCTATGGGACTAACCGTGTTCTTATCATTCGTTAGTGTTATGAAGCATAAAGAAAAAGAATAAGGGGGAATCAAGACGTGAATGCCGCAACATTGACAACATTTATTATTTATCTCATCGGAATGTTAGCCATCGGCGTGATGGCCTATCGTTTAACGAACAATCTATCGGACTATGTATTAGGTGGAAGAAAACTCAATCCGGCTGTTGCAGCGCTTAGTGCAGGAGCTTCTGACATGAGCAGCTGGTTATTACTCGCCCTTCCTGGAGCCATCTATAGTAACGGAATGGGCGGTATGTGGATCGCTGTCGGTCTTTGCGTCGGTGCCTATCTGAACTGGCAATTTGTTGCCAAACGATTGCGAACCTATACGAAGACCGCCAACGACTCAATTACAGTACCCGACTACTTTGAAAATCGTTTCCGCGACGCGTCCAAATCATTGCGCGTGATATCAGCCATCGTCATATTATTCTTTTTTACCATATATGGTGCTTCAGGCCTTGTTGGTGGAGCGAAATTATTTAGCAGTTCATTCGGACTGGGTTATCATCAAGCTTTATGGATTGGTGCCATTGTCATCATATCCTACACATTCTTAGGCGGTTTTCTAGCCGTCAGTTGGACGGATTTTATCCAAGGTATTTTGATGCTTTTAACTTTAATCATTGTCCCGATTGTCGTCATATCAAATATCGGTGGTTGGGACAACGCTGTTCGCGAAATCAATACAATCAATCCAGAGCTCTTAAATGCCTTTACAGGAACGGCTGTTATTGCCATCATTTCCAATCTTGCTTGGGGATTGGGTTACTTTGGACAACCGCATATTATTGTTCGATTTATGGCTCTACGGTCACCTAAAGATGTCCCGAAAGCTCGATTAATCGGTATGACCTGGATGGTGCTCGGGCTAATTGGCGCTGTTTTCACCGGACTCATTGGTTTGGCCAAATTTGCCGGTTCGCCTCTCGATGCACCGGAAACCGTTTTTATCGTTTTAATTCAGACGTTATTTAATCCGTGGGTCGCTGGCATCCTATTAGCTGCTATCTTGGCAGCGATTATGAGCACGATTGACTCACAACTGCTCGTCTCTTCAAGCGCATTGGCTGAAGACTTTTACAAAGCGATCTTTCGGAGACAGGCAAGTGATAAGGAATTGGTCTGGATTGGCCGCTTCGGTGTCCTGATTATCGCTGTTATTGCCGTTATTATTGCTTGGGACAAAAACAGTAAGGTCATTGACCTCGTCAGTTATGCTTGGGGCGGTTTCGGTTCCGCTTTTGGTCCAGTCGTCCTCCTGAGCTTATTCTGGAAACGCATGACCCGTAACGGAGCACTAGCCGGGATGGTTGTCGGAGCGATAACGGCTGTTGTTTGGAAAACAGTGATACCTTCCGATCTATACGAACTGGTACCAGGGTTCATTTTAGCGGTTCTTGCCATTTGGATTGTGAGCCTACTAGACAAGGAACCCTCGAAGGAAATCCAGGATGAATTTAAGTCAATTTAGGTACCTGTTACCCTGCAATTGTGGATAACTATATTAAGGGACAGTCCCCCTCACTTCTGGGACTGTCCCTTTTCTATTGAATAATAGCTTGTTTCAATTGACTTAAATACAACAGTCGTATAAATAAAAAATAAACCACTTGAACTAGAATAAACGCGCCTAAGACCCATATAGTTGGCCAAGTTACGGAAAGATTAAATAGACTTTGTAACGCATTAAAAGCAAATACACTGTGAATAACAGCGACAACAATCGGAACAAAGAACAACAACGCGATTTGCGTCGTGACAATCCGATTCAACTCTTTTTCTGTCAAACCAATCCTCGAAAGTGCCCTGTATTGTTGTTTATCGCTTTCTAAGTCCATTAACAGCCGGAAATATAGGAAACTGCCTGCTGCGATGAAAAAGACCGCTCCCACTAAAATTCCGATAAACAACATCACGCTATATATTTGCACCGTCTCAGCATACTTTTGACCGCTTACTGAGAATTTATAAGTGTTTTGGCCTGTATAAACCGAATTATCTTTATCAAGTTCGCTAGCGATACCCTCGGTTGTCTTCCAATCATCCACTTCATAGCCAATGTAGGTCGCGCCAGCGTAGTGACTTGGATGATCGGAGTCCTTCACTGAAAGGGATTGAAACACCTGATCGGGAATCACAATAACATTTGAACCAACAGCAAACTTATAAAAAATTTGGTTCGCAGCACCCGTGATGGTTAATTGTTGATCACTTGGCTGTAACGTCACGGTTTGATGATCCCGTTTGACCAGTCCTTCTTGTTGTTCAAGTGACACCGGAATAAATTTGGCTTCGTGATCACCCAGAGTAAGCTTTGAATAACCCAACGTTTTCGCAAAACGATTATAGTCTTGCTCGGATACAAGTGTCACGTTGTGATGTGTTTGTGCACTTCTCTGTGTCTTCACGGTCAAGCTAACCTTCTTATAGGATAAATCTTTAGCCTGTATATCTTGTTCTATGACATTAAGATGTTGCTTCATCGAGTCATCGCCATCAAGTGAAACATAACTGACACCAAACGGGTATTCAACAGCCATCTTGTCATCCAATTTCGTCATTGATGCAATTGAACCAACCGCACAGAATGCGACCGTGGTGACAATCGTTACAAAGAAAAACATCCGTGCGTTGTCCTTCATTTTATAAGTCAAATGACTTAAGGTAATCATGTGGGTTTTCTCCATATAAAAGGATCGCTTCCGTTTGAGCATACGAATCACAAATACGCTTAGCTGTGAGAACAAAAAATAGGTCGCGATAATCGTTAATGGAACAACCGTCATAATCCTGTTTTCCAACATGTAACTGCCTTTGGTTGTTACAGACAGATAATATGCGATGATAAGGGCAACAACCGTTAAGATCGAGACAATCAAGGAGGCTCTCGGTTCTTTCTTTGGCTTTGTACTACCTTGCAGTAGATTAATAACTTTGCGTTTGCGAATCAATAGTGGCGTCAGTAATGAAATCACCAAAAATAAACCAATAAACGCACCCAATGTTAAAACAAGCGGTTGCCAAGAAAGATAAAATGGCAGGTTAATCCCCATGACATTAGCACCGATCATTAAGAACAATTTAGCAAAGACTAAACCAACGCCAATTCCAACAACAACCGCCGTTAAACCAATCAACATATTTTCAAAAAACACGAGACGATTCAGTTGTCCGCGCGTCATTCCATGCATCATCAACACACCGAATTCATGATGCCTTGTTTTCAAAAAGATGCCTACCGAGTAAAGGATAAATAAGAACGAAAAGACATAAATGATATATTCAGCGGCCGTCATCCCTTTTAGTGCCACAGGTCTGATCGTTCCTTCACCTATGCCTGGATGAAAAATGAACAGCGCGTAGACAAAAAATACCATAACAGAGAGGGCACTACTTAGAAAGTATGCAGCATACGTGCGTTTATTTCGGAGTACATTATTGATCGCGAAGCGCCGAAAGGTCATGGATGGATCTCCCCTCCTAAGAGCAACAACATGTCCAAAATCCGTTGGTGATACGTCTTCCGATTACCGCCGCGTTCAATTTCGTTATACAATGCCCCGTCCTTAATGAAAATGACTCTGTCACAATAGCTTGCAACCTGAGGATCATGCGTGACCATCATAATGGTTGCATCATCATTCTTATTAATAGACGTTAAATTTTCCATAACTTCCTTGGAAGATTTTGAGTCCAAATTCCCCGTTGGTTCGTCAGCCAGAAGCAGCTTAGGTGAATGAATCATTGCCCGGGCAATAGCTGTCCGCTGTGCTTGTCCACCGGAAATCTCATAAGTTCGTTTATCTAAAATCGCCTCAATGCCCAGCCGTTGAGCCATGTGAGTGACCTTATCATTCATCTCGTTCACATCCACACCTTCAAGCGTTAAAGGTAAAACAATATTCTCTTTAACAGTCAATGTATCGAGTAAATTAAAATCTTGAAACACGAAACCCAGCTCACGTCGCCGAAATTTGGCCAAATCATTCTTTTTTAAACGATAAGGGTGCTCCTCATCAATCAGAACTTCCCCTGATGACGGCCGGTCGATCGTTGCGATCATATTAAGCAGCGTCGTTTTCCCGCTTCCAGATGGTCCCATAACCCCGACAAACTCACCTGCTTCGATATAAAAGCTGACATGATCCAACGCCTGATTGGAAACTTGACCTTGATATACTTTCGTTAGCTGATGAACGTTCAACATTCGTTTGTCCTCCTTCATCTTTCAATAATCAGTTTACAAGGTAAGAAACTCGCGAACGATCGAATCAGCTTTCATGACCTTACACGTTTGTAAGGTTATAATGACGCATGATGCATCAAAATCGTAACCGTCGTCCCTTGGTCAACTTCCGAAGTGAGCTTCACTTCATGATTGAGCCGGTCACAAATTTCTTCAACCATATAAAGGCCCATACCTGTCGATGCTTGGTGCCTCCGTCCATTCTCACCCGTGTAAAAGGATCGAAATACCCTTTGCTGATCTTCTTTCGGAATACCAATGCCTTCATCAATGACTTCTAAAGCAACATTATGGCTATCACTTTGATAACCTCTTATAGTCACCTTTGTCCCTGATCCTGATGCGTACTTTACCGCATTTGTGACCAGTTGATTAAGGACAAACGGCAGCCACTTTGCGTCAGAAGCAGCCGTCAAATGCTCAGAAATTTGGATGTCAGGATAGACACGATGACGAATAAAATAGCGTTTATTGTCCGTCACAACATTCTGCGCAACAGCTCTTAGATTGACTTTCTCAGCACGAAAATCTTGCCGAAAGTCCTCAAGTCTTGCCACATATAGCGCCATATCCAATCCTTTTGACAGTCGGTCAATTTCTGCCTGAATGTCACGGCTCCGGTCATCATCTCCCTCCTGTATAATCAGTTCAATCACAGACAAAGGCGTCTTCATTTGATGAATCCATTGATTAACAAATTGATAATAATCGCGCTGTCGATTGGTTAACTGTTCAAATTGATTTTGATAATATTGATACTGTCGCTGTAATAATTCTTTAACAGCCTGACTAAGGGCACCGCTTGTTTCAACGTTAATCGTCTCTTCCAAGTTAGAATCATTCGCCTCAATCCGGTGATAAAATGCCCGGTTTTTTATATACCTAACACCGATAAACACCGCTAATAAAAATAGACCTAACCCTGTTGCGTACAAGGCTAGTAAAGGTTGTTGATGGCCGCCGAGCCAATAAACAAGAAATAAGAGAAACAGTTGAACAATATTCAAAATCACAAGAGAAACATGCTCTTTGATAAAAAGGACCATCTTAGCGGGCTCCTTTCCAATCTGTCGGCAGCCGGTAACCCTCACCTCTAACGGTTTCAATACCATTCTCAATGCCTAGGTCTTTCAATTTTTTTCGCACGCGTGTCACGTTAACATTCAATGTGTTTTCATCAACAAAACTTTCATCATCCCACAGTTTTTCTAATAAAGAATCACGATTAACCACCTTAGGATACTGCTTCATCAACGCTTCCAGAAGAACGGCCTCTTTTTTAGATAAGCTAACTTCACGACCTTCATAAGTAGCTTCCATCCGCTCAGGATAAAGCGTTAATCCGGATTGTTCATGAATTCGCTCACCGCCCGCTTGCGCATATTCACCATAGGCCCGCCGTAGCTGACTACGAATTTTCGCCATAACAACATCATAGTTAAAAGGTTTCGTGATGTAGTCATCCGCGCCGTGTTCAAGAGCCATCACCTGATCCATTTGCTCAGATCGGGCGGATATAAATAGAATCGGACACACGGATGTCTTCCGAATTTGCCGGCACCAATAATAGCCATCGAACTTTGGTAAGTTGACATCCAGTAGTACGAGCTGTGGTTCGATCCGTTCAAAAATAGCCATTACATCATTAAAGTTATCTGCTACTTCAGCCTGATAACCATATTTCTCAAGATATCCTTCTAACAGTTCTGCCAATTTAGCATCATCTTCAACAATGAGGATGGCCGTCACATGAAACACTCCTCTAAATTTTTCAATTCCTTTTATAGTAATAACGAATTGATGATATCGGTTTGTTCAAAGTTAACTTTTCTGATTAAAAAGAGAAATAAAACATAAAAAAAGCCAGAGACACGTCCGGCTGTTTAAGTCCCCCTTTTTAATATAGCTTCTGTCATTGGTTAATAACAATCGCTTGTCTCCCCATTTGAATCCATGCCTTCTCAAAGTTGGATCGGTCCACTCTTTGATTCTTCTTCCCATAAGGATTATTGATCCATACATACTGATCACTATAGCCCGTCATTACAACACTGTGTACGCTGAATGTGATTTTGACTTTTCCTTGAGGGGTCTGCCACGTTTGCATATTATTAACAGGTGCAAATTGTGTGGTTGTAATCACCCAAACAGGTATACCTTGATCAATTTTTTGATAGACTTGGGATATGTTACTGCCTGTTAAGTCTTCCACCCGATCATCCGCATACCGTCTTGCTAGTTGTACAAGCGGTCCATGATAGACCGATAATCCCGGCCCCTCCGCCATATCGCCGACAAATCCTTCATTAGGATTCCCCTTTAGCCCATTTTCATAAGTTAACGGCACCTTAGGTATTTTTTGATTCAATTCATTTTTGGTTACATGAATACCTGCGTCCTGTAAAATCATGGCCAAACTTGAGACTTCACACCCATTGTATAGACGCGGTTCTGCCATCTGGTTGATAAGCGGAACATTAAGGGGGTCAGCTTCCGGTGTCTTTTCGGGTTGATCAACTAAAATTTTATATAATTGAATCACAAAGAGACCTACAATAACAACGATCATGATCTTAAATACAGCTTTAAACAATGAATTCCCCTCCTAGCAATCCCTTTTCATTATCAGCATAGAAGAATCCCTTTTTATAAACTATTGAAAATCATTTCAACAACTTACATTGTTGTAAGATCAGTGATGGCCCGACACCAAAAAGCAAATCAATTGCAATTTTAGGAAAGCGTGTGCAATCATAAAAATACACTCTTACACTGGAGGCGATCATTTGTCTAGTATACCGACAACAACACTACATAATGGGGTCAAGATGCCGCAATTTGGCCTTGGTGTCTGGAAGATGAGCAATGATGACGAGGTGACCACCGCTGTCAAAGCAGCGCTGGATGCTGGTTATACGGCGATCGACACGGCCGCTATCTACAAAAATGAAGAAGGGGCCGGCCAAGCCATCAAAGACAGTGGAGTCCGCAGAGAGGACATTTTTCTAACATCTAAGGTTTGGAATGATGACCAAGGCTATGAATCAACCTTAAAAGCTTATGAGGCCAGCCTTGAACGTCTAGGTGTCAACTACTTAGATCTCTACCTTATCCATTGGCCGGGCGTTAACAAGTACAAGGATACTTGGCGGGCCTTGGAAAAACTGTACAATGACGGCCGCGTTCGCGCCATTGGTGTCAGCAACTTTCACATTCACCACCTAGAAGAATTGAAGAAAGATGCCACCATCAAACCAATGGTCAACCAAGTCGAGTTCCACCCATTACTTGTCCAAGAGGACCTGCGTGCTTATTGCCGAAAGCAAGACATCCAAATGGAAGCGTGGAGCCCGCTTGCTCAGGGTCAACTGTTAGACAATCCTACACTTAAGGAAATTGGCGACAAATACGGCAAATCACCGGCACAAGTCATCATTCGCTGGGATCTTCAACACGGTGTCGTCACGATTCCGAAGTCATCAACACCTAAGCGGATTGCCCAGAACAAAGATGTGTTTGACTTTGAATTGACAGAAGAAGAAATCAAAGCCATTGATAGCCTGAACAAAAATGAGCGCATGGGTTCCGACCCTGATGATTTTAAGTTCTAATGATAGGCATAAAAAAAAAGAGGCCTCCCCAAGCATGTACTTACTTGGGGGAGGCCTCTTTTCACCTTTATGACTATCCTTTTGTTCCTTAGATCCGAGTGATGCTCCTAGCGTTTTACTTTTTACCCTTTATTCTGTTACTCAGTACATTCAAGCAACATTGCCGAAGTCTCATCACCTTTTTCATACAACCGATGCTTGATCCAGTGAGCAAAGTCTTCGGTAACCGCAAACAGTGTCCCCCGGTTTCTCATCCGCCCAGCCTCAGTTGTTTGATAGACTTGTGTATGTTTAAATTCATAGTAAGGAATGTCATGATTGAATTCACGGATACCTCTGACAATAATGCCTTCATCATTGAATGCCTCCTCCACTTCCGCTAATCCAACAATCCCCCGCTGCACAGACCCACTCCGGTAGCATAAAATTTTGTCACCTTCATGGACGGATTTAAAATTGCGCGGCATTTTCCGCAACGACCAAAATTGTTTCTCTTGAGTTTCCAAGATATGATGCCAACGAAAAGTAGCGGCTTGGTCAGAAGCAACCATGAACCATATTTTTTGATCGATCATGTTAACAACCTCATCTACAATATTGATTGAAATATTTTTTAATTATGAAAGCTGTAGCTACTCAGTCTCTGTCGTCTCCACCGCTATCCATGTCTCTACCATTCCCGTCATCATCACCACCCAAAAAGCCGCCATGATGACCTCCACCGGCATAATGATTCCTACCACCGCGATTGAGACCTACCAAAAGAATAATGACTATGGCAATCGCAATAAAAATCCCAAAAGCCTCCATACAATCACCTCACAGAAATCGAAACCACTTTGGTCGATGTTCCGCTTGCACTAATTAATCCGTTTTCAACCTAAAAAAGCAGCACCCGAACTTCTTTAGCAATCACCTGCCATGCTTCCGAATTAGGATCTATCAACTTAAAATGTTCAACTGTCGGAAGCTCAATCATCTTAACCTCATCATCAAGTTCCTCTGCTTCCCGATGATAGCTCGAACTAATCCCCACTGGAACATTGATATCAAGCGCGCCATGGATAAGGACTTGTTTCACATCACCAAGCGGTAGTAATTCCGATGGTGACGCTGCGGCATATCGCTCAGCTACATCATCTGGAGATCCGCCCATCAAGTTAGCGACAGGATCTGTTCCTGCTTGAGGGTTCCTCGCATCACGAATACGATGCACCTCATGCATCATGCGCAAATCGTTAACTCCAGCAAGACTGATCGCTGCTTTTAAGCGAACGGGGTGATCAGCTACGTTCACTTCACTTGCTGCGGGCAAACGGTGACGCCCAGCCGTCCATAAGGCCAAATGTCCGCCTGCCGAATGGCCGATTGTAATGACTCGATTAAGGTCAAGATCATAGGTCTCTTGTAAAGTATGTAAATAATCGACTGCCTCACTCGCATCAGTGAATGTCCCTGGCCAACTGCCGCCTTCATGGCCAACGCGCCGATATTCAATTGTCCATGTCGCGATGCCACGATTTGTCAAATCATTGGCGACACCCGTCATATTATCTAAGCTGATTTCGGCTTTCCAAAAACCACCGTGAATAACAACAGCCACTGGGTGCGGACCTTCTCCCACAGGCAAGCGCAAATCGCCAAATTGGTGTTCATTTCCTCCATAATAAATGCGTTTTTTCTCCATGCCAATCCCTCCAAAGAACCGGTAATTTTATACTGTTCGTAATTAAACCTTATCACAATCACAATAACGAAACACTATACAAAAACCTCCACACTCCCAATGGAATAATGGAAGGACAAGGAGAGTGCCCGCCCTAAAAACTGATTATGTTACAATAATATAGGACAATCAGAAAATGAGATGAAGGGGTTGGTCACATGTTTGGGAAAGTTGCATCTGACGTTCTCGGGTTAAGTGACGTTGGGAGCGTCATCAAACCGGAAGATTACGATAAAGTTGACGCTGACGATTATGTGATGCACGAAGATGGCGAGAAAATCTATTTTTTAATCAAATCAAAATCAGATGAATACTGTTTCACTAATAGAGCGCTGATTCACGTGGATGGCACGAGTGCCACTAGCAAGAAACGTGTGCTACACCGCTATGACTATCAAATCAACCATTTTTCACAAATCGCTTTGGAAACGGCCGGAACCGTCGACCTTGATGTCGAAGTGACGTTCAAAGTTGGCGAAGTTGTCCTATCCATTGATGTGCACAAAAAGTATTTAGAAGAATTAAAAGATCTATATAAAGCTTTACTCAAAATCGAAGAAATCACAAGAGATAACAGCACCTATCTAGACTATGCTAGACAAAGTCTTGAGTTAGCATCAGCAACGTTAAGCTACAACCGCAGCACAGAGAGTAAGTTGGCGGATGAATTCCAAACTATCAATGAACACGCTTTTAGCTGGTTGTCTGAAGCTAAAGACAAATACAACCTTAAAGATTTTGGCGACGTATTTGAGCGATATATTAATAACTAGCAGGGTATACAAAAAACCACTAGCATTGTAATGCTAGTGGTTTTTTATAATGATCATGACGTTGTCGCTGTGTCTGCCTCTATACTAGGATCAGCGGGTTTATGCTCTTTTTTATACCGGAACACATAAAAGCAGAGTGATAGCAACATTCCAATGATCAAGAAAGCAATCAAAGCGTACATACTGTTCACTAAAACAGAATTATTTTTTGCTGAGATGATTGATTTAAAGCCAAGAATGGCATAACTCATCGGTATCCAAGGATTCAACTTTTGGAAAAAGGTTGGCAACATTTCTAAGGGAAAGGACCCCGCAGACGCCGTCAACTGCAAAATGAGCAATGCCATCGATACAAATCTACCAATCGACCCAAGGGCAGTATTGATGAATAATAAAATCGCAGCAAATGACCAACAGGTTAAAATCGTAAACAAAATAAAATGAATGATACTGTCTACGTGTATCCCCATAAGCAACATTAATCCATCTAAAATCACCGCTTGTAAAGCACCGACAATGAATAAAACCCCCATTTTGCCAAAAAACCAGCTAAATGAAGATCGCGCATATAAAAAGGTCGATAACGGAAATACAGAACAGAATAAAAACATCCCTACATACAAGCCTAAAGCTAGGAAATAAGGTGCGAAAGCCGGACCGTATTCAGAAACATGATGAATCGGTTCTTCGTCCAACTTCACAGGGTCGGACATTGCATTGGAAGAACGATCGACATGAATATCTTGATCATTGACCTTTTCATTCATCTTGTTTAAACCGGATGACAAATCATTTGACCCTTGATCAAGATTATCTAAGCCATTTGATAGCTTTGAAGAGCCATGATTAAGCTGTTGGGCTCCGTTTAATAGTTTTGAAGATGATTGAGAAAGGTCCGTTGTACCATTCGTTAATTGAGCCAACCCACTCGAAAGCGCCTTGCTTCCATCAACTAATTGGTCTGCTCCCTTTTCCGAAGAATGAATACCGTCATTTAAATCTTTCGCCCCAGTTGCTAGTTGCTTTTGGCGATCAGAAAATGTTTCAGCATTTTTAAGCAATTGTTTCTGACCCGCTTTCAATTTTCCGAGTCCTTTTACAAGGGATTGATCTCCGGACGTGAGAGATTGAACTTCTTGTTTGATGGCCTTCGATGATGATGCCACCTCATTCTCTGACATATCAGCCTGATGGGCTGTCTGATTAACCTGAGATTGGAAATTCTCAAATTGAGAAAGCATTTGTTGTTTTTCTTTTTTAGACAAGGACTCATTATTTTTAATCATGTCTTTCATCTTTTGAACGTGCTTTGACATTTTTGAACGAATTTGATTAAAACCTTCATCCGCTTCCTTCACACTAGTAGTTAAGTGATCTACTTTCGATTTTAATTGACTGGCATGAGTTTGTTCATTTTTGTTTTCCTGAACAACCTGATGATTGACATTCCCTGTCATGTTCAATAATTGCTGAATACCATCCTTTAATTCAATCGATTTTTCACTCGATAATTGCGTACGATCTGCAAGGTGTTGGCTTCCCTTTTCTAATTCTCCAAGTCCCTGACTAAGATCTTGGGTTCCAGCTGTCAGCTTAGACGCACTCGTCTCGGCTGACTGAATGTTTGAGGACAGTTGATTCATTCCTTGATTGAATTGCAGTGTCCCTTGTGCGAGTTGAGAGATATTCTTGTGCAAACGTTCTGTCCCCTGTTCAGCACTACTCACTCCCTGATTTAATTGCTGTCCTCCATCAGCTAGCTCTGATACGCCATTCCCGATCTGTTTTTGCGCCTTTAATAAAGCTTTTGTATAGGAATGTGTTATATTATTAGCCACTCGTTCTTTCACTTGCTTCATCGCAGAAGTGCTAATCGTAGCCGCCGTATAGTTGAATCCTTCATTCGGAACAATCTTTAACTTAGCTTTCTTTGTATGATCTTTTAAAGCGCTCATCGCATTTTTAGAAAAATGCTCAGGAATACGTACGATCATATAGTAATCATGATCTTTTAACCCTTTTTCAGCTTGGTCTTCACTAATAACGGACACATTTAAGTCATCGTTATCTTGTAATTGACCACTTAAATCATTACCGATCGTAATGGACTTGTCATCCATCGTTGTTCCCGTATCCTGGTTAACAACGCCTATAGGAAGTTCATCAGTTTTGCTATATGGGTCCCAATAGGACCACACAAATAAACCAGCATATATGCAAGGTATGAGCAAGATGATACATGTAGCGATCAATAGTAACTTACGCTTGAACATTAACCGCAGTTCTTTCCTCAATGAGGTCAAGGCGCCCATTCAAATAATCCTCCTCGAGCTATTCATTTATTTATGAAACTAATCACATATGATATTACATATAATAAAAAAAATCAACGAAAAAATATGTTATAAATGACATATGGTAAACGAGGAGATTATATCGGAAAATCATGATATGATAGACTTATATTATGACTATTGAAAGGACGATTCTTATGAACACACTTTCATACGGCATACTCGGTATGATTCAGACAGGACCATGCAGTGGTTATGATATTATGAATAATTTAAAGCCTTTTCGGGAGGTCAAGCATAGTCAAATTTACCGATTACTTTCTGAGCTCGAAAATGAAGCGTACGTGACCTCAAAACTCGTTGAACAATCAGGCAGACCCAATAAAAAAATCTATGACATAACAGAAAAAGGCAAGAAGGAAATTGAAGAATGGTTTTTTAAGCCGAATACACCCGCCACACTTCGTGATGAATTTGTATTAAAAGCGTATCTTATCGGATTAAAAAATTCAGAGGAAGCCAAGGAACTGTTTAGGAAAAGAATTGAACATTTAAGAAATAAGGAAAGGATATGTAAAGAGCGCTTGGAGGTCCTACAAGAGTCTTGTGAAGGTGTTCTCACAGACTTTCAATCGCTGGCATTTGGAAGGTACATACTGCTTCGGCAAGTGCTTCATCAAACTTATGGCGACATTCGCTGGTGTGAGTGGGTCATCGACCTATTAGAAAAGGACAATATCAACTTCCTTAACTATCCTTTCTAATCTTTCATAGGGGGTATTTGTGACAGATGGCGAAGACGATGAATGAACCTCTCCCTATGAAGTTTAGAGAGAGGGGAAGAAGGGGGAGGAGCCCCTCTATTACATTTTCATCTTATAAATAGACGGGCTGTCTGCATAGGGACAAATCGGTGACATTCCACTTATGAGTCCTTAATATATATGTAACCGCCCTCTTTTCGACCAATAATAAGACTGGATGCGGATCCTAATTTTTCTCTTAGACGCTTGACCAACCTTCTAACACTGCTAATTTCTATCTGCCCATCCCATATTTCTTGAGCGATGTCATCCTTGCTCAACACTATTCCCTCATGTTTTATGAACATATTGAGCAGTTGACTTTCGAGGGTGGTTAGTTGATTGTTCATGTCTTCGGTTCCTACCCACAGCTGCTTCATATTAAAAAAAACATCCAATCCGAGATAAATCAATTCCGGGTCATCACTTTCAGCTGGCATAAGAACCGAGAATAAGTCATTTTCACGTCTAACATTAGATTGGACCTTAAGCAGTGGGTCAACCAATATATCTTTTATACCCATCTTTTTTGCCTTGCTCTTATCCTCATTAGAAGGCGTTGTCTTAATCATAAGATAGACGGAAGAATATCCACGATCGACTATTGCTTGGCATAACTGCCAGTCATATTTTGTTGGTATGTCAGTCCCTAAAATAAAATCATCATATTCATAAAACCTGTTGTAGGCTTGATGCAAACAGGTTTTTGATAAAAGATCAACACTGGCAAATTGGGCAAAGAATCTTAAGGCAACTTCCTTCATATATCCATCGTCCGTACAGAAAAGTATGTTTATCGTATTAGCTTCCCCATTCCTACACAACCCCCTTTATATAATAAGATGGAAGCTGAATGGTACGCTCGTTCAGCGAATACCGGGCACAGATTTTTTCACCTTTCTCTAATAAACGTTGAATCAGTTCATTACGAGCCTTCATAGGCATGAATTCTAACTCCTGTTGAAAAAAGCCGACACCATGAATCATAAACTGGACAACCGTTTGTGGATCAGGGAATACCCACGAGAGATTAACTGTTTGATGACTTATATGCTTCAGACCATACTCTCTAAATAATTGTGTTAAGTCTTCGATCCGATGAAGATATATCTGCAGCTTCGATTGAGACGTTTTTTGTTCAGATAACAAAAAAATGTCCTCAAACCATTCCCGAAAGAAAGGTTGGTTAAGATCAAATTCTAAAGGCCCAGCCAGCCCAACAAATCCTTCCGGACGTGCCACTCTAATCATCTCTTTTAAGGCTTGATCATTATCTGTAAAGTGGAAGAATCCCGCTCCAAGTACACCGTCAAACTCTTGATCATTAAATGGAATTCTCTCTGCAGAAGCCGCTTCAAAGGTCACATTCTTATGATCGAGCTGATTGAGTTTATCTTCTGCCCGACTGAGCATTCCCGCTGAAGGATCAGTGGCCGTGAGCCATCCATTTTTCCCGACCTTTTCAGCAAGCTTAGCATCAAAGGTGAGCGAACCGGAACCACAACCCAATTCTAGGATATCCATACCTTCTGAGATATCTATATAATCTAGAAACTCTTTTCTGAATTGAATGTCATTCGGAAACATGACATTGGATATATGTTCCCAATCACTGAGTTGATCAAATTGAGAAATATAAGTCATTTTCATGCGGTGATCAATATACTTTGAATCAACGAGCATTCGATATTCCGTATTCATTCTATTGCGACCTTTTTGCGTTAACTGTACGCAGCGTTTTTCTTCTACTTCTATGATTTCCAGAAACCCTAAGGCCAGCTCGATAAACAATTCTTTTTCTAACGAATGGGATACCCAAGATCGGTGGTTTTTCCCTGCAATAAAATCTTTTTCTGTCATCGTTCCATAATAGGAAATAGCTTGATGGTTTTCAAAACCGACGATGACAAGATAACACCATATTAAATCTGCTAATCCATACTTTTTAACAAATGATTTCACATCATTCATGGCCATCTCAGCAATTTCATGATGAATGGCGAGACGCCCTTCCATATCATAAGAAACATAAATAGCCGTCCCAATAAAAAAATCAAAAATACAAGAATAGACAATATCATCAAAGATAGGGACCGTTCCAAAAAGCCGGAATCGATCATCTGTCTCCGAATCATTCAAATGCCAGTTGTAATAAAGGTCTAAAATCCCTTTCGTTTCCAGATCGAATGTGTGAATGATTTCGTCTGGAAAATCATTTTCTATCGCTCCATTAATATGAGGATTGATCATGAGTTTTGCTTCACCAAGTTTATGCAGGCTGACTTTCATATACTCAATGTCATCCAAACGATTCATTATAACCCCTCCTAAAGCCTCCATGATTCAAGTCTATTTTTAACTTATTGGCGTGCCATTCGGGACTTGGGCATCTGGTTGTAATAGAACGACATCTGCTTCATCAGGGGTGCCTCCAAGGACAAGCACCTCTGATTTAAAACCCGCGATCCGACGCGATGGAAAATTGACGATTGCGATCACTTGTCGCCCCTCTAGTTGTTCAGGCGTATACCGCTTCGTGATTTGAGCGCTGGATGATTTCTCGCCGAGGTCCCCAAAATCTATTTGCAATTTGATGGCCGGTTGACGGGCTTCCAGAAATGGTTCAGCCTTTACAATTGTACCCACGCGCATATCTAGTTTTGAAAAATCATCTATGGTCGCCATTTTATCCCCTCCCCCTTATTTAACACTCATCGTTTGGCTTCCCTAGTGTTTGACCCAGTATTGAGTACAGTCTTGACTGCGATCAATAAAACCGTATTCAATCAAGTATCTTCGAATCGTAGCAAAGTCACTATAGAAATTCCGAATGACTTCATTAATTTCCTTTTCAGTGTAAGTCTTAGATGCATCAAACTTTTTGAAAATGTACTGTAAAACAATGATTTTACGTTTTTCCTTGCTCGGGAACTGTATTAGTTCGCCAGTTTTATCGTCAATATACGTCTTTAAGACTTTTTGTTTTTCTTGTTCAGTAATGGCAAATCGTTCATCAACCATTGTTGCCCCCCTGTGGATATCAATTAAAGTTTCTTTGTCTTGCGCCTCATCTTTCAGTAAACCCATCATTGCTAAAAACACACGTGATTGTTTTTCTTTTTCTTTTAACTTAAAACGGTGGTTACGAATGGTCGATGGGCTGGCTCCAAGTTTTGCTGCAATATCACGATCACTCAAACCCTCCCGAAAATAAGCAATGAGGGCTTGTTGGTGTTCGGTTAAACTTGTGTATTGTTTATTCATCCCTAAAAAATAGTCAAGCATGGAATCATGCTCATGCTCAATGTGATGTCTGACTGCCTTCTCTGCATCGTACAACATATCTCCACTGGGATAGATGACACCTTTAATATAAGACTGATTACAGATTAAGCAGTTATATGCTTCATGGATGGGGTCATAAACAAATCCTTGCTGTAGTTCTTCGATGGTTGCTTGCCAAAACCGTTTATCATCCATAACCAAACACACCTCAAATATGTTTATCATTTTATAAACATTATATTAATATGTCTACAAATAGTCAACACCCGTATTTGAGTCAATATTACGTCATTCATTCTTAGCCAAATTGATGGGTGATTTTGATTGACAACTTCTATTATATTTAATAATTTCTATATGAACTAAATAAAATATTTTCATCATAATCATTAGATTGATTATAAAGGAGACAACACATGGATGTTTCAAAAACCGCCCTTGTCCTGATTGATTTACAAAAGGAAAGTGATTTTGGTATAGAGGGGGCCAGCCAAGCTATTAATCATTCAAAATATCTGATTCAAACATGCCGGGATATCGGTATACCGATCATTTATACACGCCAACTCAACCGATCTAACCAGATAGGTTTATCCAATGGCGAGCCAATTAAAGATGACGGCACGCCCGTTTATTATTCGACGGATACAACGAATGTTGAGATATTTGATGAAATTGCTCCAGAGGGTCATGATATTGTGATTGACAAATACCGTTGGAGTGGTTTCTTTCAAACCCCTCTAGACTCGACATTAAAAAGTATGGGGATCAAGCATGTCATTATGGGAGGATTCGTTACAGACGGGTGTTTGATGACCTCTGTCTTTGACGCTTATTTCCGTGACTATCAAGTGAATCTCGTCAAAGATATTTGTGCGACATCCAATGAAGGGGCACACATGGCCTCCATCATGATTATGGCCAATTGGATTTATGACATGACGATTTATCAGTCTTCTGAACTTATCAAAAAACTGAGAGGTGAGGATTATCGGGTATGGGAATCGCCAGGACCTGATTCATTACAATTCACACCTGAAAATATGCGCGACGTTTTTCATACCACTGATTGAAACAAAATGAGGACAAAAGTATATAGTCACAGAATCATCCGAACTTGTTGATTAATCAGTTCGGATGATGTGTTGAAAGGAGTCATTCCTGTCATCGCTTCGTCAAAATCCTTCGCTTTCCACAGGAGTCTAAGTCTGTATATAATCTCGCAGTATCCTATGGTTGTAGCACGACTTTGACACTGTCCTCTTGTCTCTTATTAAAAATATCGTATCCGTGACTGGCCTCATCTAACGACAACTTGTGCGTCACGATGCCCTTCGGATCAAATTCATTGTTTTTAATCATATTATATATTTTGGGCATATAGTGGACGACTGGGGCCTGCCCCATCTTAAGTGTCACGTTTCTTGCGAAAAA